>NZ_JBSFWU010000029.1:0-73803 GCF_053594995.1 Streptomyces sp. NPDC002536 | reverse complement strand
GGTGTGGGTCGGGGTGGGGGCGGGTGCTTCGGTGGGGCAGTCCATCTGCACGGTGAGTTTCTCGCCCTCCTTGCCGGCGGCGGCGAGTTGCTCGGCCGCCCGGGCGGCCTGGTCGTACGGCAGCCGGCCCAGGCCGCCGCAGGGGCCGAGGGCGACGCCGGGGCGCAGCCTGCCCGCCATGGCGGCCAGCCGGCCCAGGCGGACGGGGTCCTCGCCGTCGGTGTGCAGGTCGACGGCGCAGCCGTACTCGGCGGCGACGTCCAGCACGGCCTCGGCGTAGCCGGTGGGGTCGGGGTCGAGGTCGGGGCAGCCGCCGACGGCCGTGGCGCCCATCTTCACCGCGTCCCGCAGCATGGCCAGCCCGTCGGCGCCCGCCACGCCCGTCAGCAGCCGGGGCACGGCCACGGCGGACAGCTCCGTGAGCCCGCGCAGCGCCCGGCGCGCCTGGAGCACCCCCTCCAGCGGGCGCAGGCCCTGGACGTCGCCGATGCGGACGTGGGTGCGCACCGCCGTTGCGCCGTGGCCGAGTTGCAGCAGGGCGGCCTCCGTGGTGCGGCGCTGGACGTCCTCGGCGGAGTACGGGACGGGGCCGCCGATGTCGGCCGTCAGCGCGGTGTCGCAGTGGGCGTGCGGCTCGGCGGGGGCGGGCAGCAGCAGGTAGCCGCCCAGGTCGACGCGGGGGCCGGGCGCGAGGCTGCCCGCCGTGCCCACGGCCTCGATGCGCCCGCCGCTCAGCCGCACGTCCACGATGCGGCCGTCGGCCAGCCGTGCACCGCAGAGCAGCAGCGCACCGTCGCCGGCGGACAGCGGCACGGGCAGGCCGCCGGGCGGCCTGCTGGCGTCGCCGTCGGGGTTTCTGGCGGGCTGCGGCTGACTGTCGGGCATCGCGCTCCTCCGGGGGCCGGGGCATGCATGATCACGCAGCGTGGTCCGAGCGTAGGACGCCTGTGCAGCCGCTTCGAGCAGGCGCCGAATAGTCGTACCGGTGTGGCCCGCGCGTCGCGCCGGGACGGGAGCCGCGGGGGTGGCCCGATACGGATTTCACCTTCGGCGGCAGACCGTGTAATGTCTTCCTCGCTCGCCCCAATAGCTCAGTCGGCAGAGCGTCTCCATGGTAAGGAGAAGGTCAACGGTTCGATTCCGTTTTGGGGCTCTGGTGTGAGAGGTTTCCCCGTCTTCGGACGGGGAATCCCTCCCGCATCTCAGCGGTGTAGCTCAGTCGGTAGAGCAAGCGGCTCATAATCGCTGTGTCACCGGTTCAAGTCCGGTCACCGCTACACACAGTAGCCGATTGCGGGGTCGGTCCTCGGATCGGCTACTCTTGTCTGCGTTAAATCCGTCCATATCCGTCAAGGAGCACTCACGTGGCTGCCACCGACGTCCGCCCGAAGATCACGCTGGCCTGCGTGGAGTGCAAGGAGCGGAACTACATCACCAAGAAGAACCGGCGCAACAACCCGGACCGTCTTGAGATGAAGAAGCACTGCCCGCGTTGCAACAGCCACACGGCGCACCGCGAGACCCGCTAAACGCATACGTCGTTTACATGAGGCCGTCCCCATCCTGATGGGGGCGGCCTCATGGCGTATCCATGGGCGTGTATCCATGGCGTACCGAACTCACCCAGTCCAGGAGGTGCCGAGCGATGCCGCTCGACCAGTCCTTCGTCGGACGGACCTATCCGGCCACCGACCCGTACGAGGTCGGGCGGGAGAAGATCCGCGAATTCGCCGAGGCCATCGGCGACGCCAACCCGGCGTACACCGACCCCGAGGCCGCCCGGGCGCTCGGTCACCGCGATGTGATCGCCCCGCCGACCTTTGTGTTTGCCATCACATACAAGGCCGCCGGACAGGTCATCGAGGACCCGCAGCTCGGGCTGGACTACAGCCGCGTGGTGCACGGCGACCAGAAGTTCGCCTACAGCCGCCCGGTGTGCGCGGGCGACCGGCTGACGGTCGTCTCCACCATCGAGTCGATCAAGTCCCTCGCGGGCAACGACGTGCTGACGATCCGTGGTGACGTCCACGACGAGAACGGTGAGCACGTGGTGACCGCGGAGACCAAGCTGGTGGCGCGCGCCGCCGAGGAGGCGTGATGGCTGCCGAGATCGCGTACGCCGACGTCGAGGTCGGTACGGAGCTGCCGTCGCAGACCTTCCCCGTCGCGCGCGAGACCCTGGTCCGCTACGCGGGTGCGTCCGGCGACTTCAACCCGATCCACTGGAACGAGAAGTTCGCCAAGGAGGTCGGGCTCCCGGACGTCATCGCGCACGGCATGTTCACCATGGCCGAGGCGATCCGCGTGGTGACCGACTGGGCCGGCGACCCGGCGGCCGTCGTCGACTACGGCGTGCGGTTCACCAAGCCGGTCGTGGTGCCGAACGACGACAAGGGCGCGCTCCTCGAGGTCAGTGCCAAGGTCGCGGCCAAGCTCGACGACGAGGCCCGCACGGTCCGCGTCGACCTGGTGGTGCGGTGTGCCGACCAGAAGGTCCTGGGCATGTCGCGGGCGGTCGTCAAGCTCGCCTGAGGCGGGGACGAAGATGCACGGTAAGGGGCGCTCGCAATTGCGGGCGCCCCTTACCGTTCCCCCTGACGGTCCGGCCCGGACCCGTACTCTTGTGCGCGTGCAGGAAAACCACGATGCCCCCCTCGCGCCCCTGACCACCTTCCGGCTCGGCGGGCCCGCCGCCCGCCTCGTCACGGCCGTCACCGACGACGAGGTGATCGCGGCCGTCTGCGAGGCCGACGCGAGCGGCACCCCGCTGCTGATCATCGGCGGCGGCAGCAACCTCGTCATCTCCGACAAGGGCTTCGACGGCACCGCCCTGCGCATCGCCACCGAGGGCTTCGCGCTCGACGGCACGTCGCTGGAGCTCGCCGCCGGCGAGAACTGGTCCGACGCCGTCGCCCGCACCGTCGAGGCCGGCCTGGCGGGCATCGAGTGCCTGGCCGGCATCCCGGGCTCCGCGGGCGCCACCCCGATCCAGAACGTCGGCGCCTACGGGCAGGACGTCTCCGCGACGATCACCGAGGTCGTCGCCTACGACCGCCGCTCCGGCGAGGTCGTCACCCTCCCCAACGCCGAGTGCGGCTTCTCGTACCGGCACAGCCGCTTCAAGCAGGAGCCGGACCGGTACGTCGTGCTGCGCGTCCGCTTCGAGCTGGAGGACGCGGGCGGGCTGTCGGCACCGATCAAGTACCCGGAGACGGCCCGCGTCCTCGGCGTCGAGGCGGGCGACCGGGTCCCCGCCGCGGTCGCCCGCGAGACGGTGCTCAAGCTGCGCTCCGGCAAGGGCATGGTCCTCGACCCCGAGGACCACGACACCTGGTCGGCCGGTTCGTTCTTCACCAACCCCGTCCTCACGGAGGCGGAGCACGAGGCCTTCCTGGCCCGCGTGACCGAGCGGCTCGGCCCGGACGTCACGCCGCCCGCGTTCCCCGCGGGCGACGGCATGTTCAAGACCTCGGCCGCCTGGCTGATCGACCGGGCCGGCTTCACCAAGGGCTACGGGACCGGCGCGGCCCGCATCTCGACCAAGCACACGCTCGCCCTCACCAACCGCGGCGGCGCGACCACCGAGGAGCTCCTCGCCCTCGCCCGCGAGGTGCGCGACGGCGTCCACGCGGCCTTCGGGGTGACCCTGGTCAACGAGCCGGTCACCGTCGGCGTCAGCCTGTAGCTCCGCTGGAAGCGGGGGGCCTTGCCACTGCGGGCCGGTGGGGGCTGGTCGCGCAGTTCCCCGCGCCCCTTACGGGGCGCTGCCCAGCCAGTCGTCCACGCCCGCCAGCAGTCGCCCGCGCACGTCCTCCGGTGCCCTGGAGGCCCGGATCGACTGGCGGGCCAGTTCGGCCAGCTCCTCGTCCGTGAAGCCGTGGTGCTCCCGCACCAGCTCGTACTGGGCGGCAAGCCGCGAGCCGAAGAGCAGTGGGTCGTCCGCGCCCAGCGCTATCGGCACCCCGGCCTCGTACAGCGTGCGCAGCGGGACGTCGGCGGGCTTCTCGTAGACGCCGAGGGCGACGTTCGACGCCGGGCACACCTCGCACGTCACGCCGCGCTGGGCGAGCTTGCGCAGCAGCCTCGGGTCCTCGGCGGCCCGCACGCCGTGGCCCACACGGCCCGCGTGCAGGTCGTCCAGGCAGTCGCGCACACTGCCCGGCCCGGCCAGCTCGCCGCCGTGCGGGGCGGCCAGCAGGCCGCCCTCGCGGGCGATCTCGAAGGCGCGGTCGAAGTCGCGGGCGAGCCCGCGCCGCTCGTCGTTGGAGAGCCCGAAGCCGACCACGCCCCGGTCCGCGTACCGCACGGCGAGCCGGGCGAGGGTGCGGGCGTCCAGCGGGTGCTTCATCCGGTTCGCGGCGACGAGCACCCGTATCCCCAGGCCCGTCTCCCGCGACGCGGTGTCCACCGCGTCCAGGATGATCTCCAGCGCGGGGATCAGCCCGCCCAGCCGGGGCGCGTACGAGGTGGGGTCGACCTGGATCTCCAGCCACCCGGAGCCGTCCCGGACGTCCTCCTCGGCGGCCTCCCGCACCAGCCTCCGGATGTCCTCGGGGGAGCGCAGGCACGACCGCGCGATGTCGTACAGCCGCTGGAAGCGGAACCAGCCGCGTTCGTCCGTGGCCCGCAGCCTCGGCGGCTCCCCGCTGCTCAGCGCCTCGGGCAGGTGCACGCCGTACTTGTCGGCCAGCTCCAGCAGGGTCGAGGGGCGCATGGACCCGGTGAAGTGCAGGTGCAGGTGGGCCTTCGGCAGCCGGCGGAGGTCACGAACGTGTTCCATTGGCCGATCCTGCCGCAGGAGGGCGGCCTACGGGAAGGCGCTTTTCCCGATCGCCCTGATCGGGGAGCGGTCCGAAAACGTTTCCTGGGGCCCGCGCCCCGTACCGGGGCGCGGGCGGGCCGCAGGCTACTTGGCCTCGGCCAGGAGCTTCTGGAGCCGCGAGACGCCCTCGACGAGGTCCTCGTCGCCCAGGGCGTACGACAGCCGCAGGTAGCCCGGCGTGCCGAAGGCCTCGCCCGGGACGACCGCGACCTCGGCCTCGTCCAGGATCAGCGCGGCCAGCTCCACGGACGTGGCGGGCCGCTTGCCGCGGATCTCCTTGCCGAGGAGGCCCTTGACGGACGGGTACGCGTAGAACGCGCCCTCGGGCTCGGGGCAGACGACGCCGTCGATCTCGTTGAGCATCTGCACGATCTTGCGGCG
Source organism: Streptomyces sp. NPDC002536 (assembly GCF_053594995.1). NCBI lineage: Bacteria > Bacillati > Actinomycetota > Actinomycetes > Kitasatosporales > Streptomycetaceae > Streptomyces > Streptomyces sp. NPDC002536. The sequence continues at coordinate 68,600 of NZ_JBSFWU010000029.1, read as the reverse complement.
GCGGCGGTCGAAGGCGACCTTCATCTCCTCGACGGCCTCCAGGTCGCCGGAGACGGCGGCCAGGGCCGCGATCTGTGCGACGTTGCTCACGTTGGACGTGGCGTGCGACTGCAGGTTGGTCGCGGCCTTGATCACGTCCTGCGGGCCGACGACCCACCCGACGCGCCAGCCGGTCATCGCGTACGTCTTGGCGACACCGTTGACGACGATGCACTTGTCGCGCAGCTCGGGCACGACGACCGGCAGCGAGTGGAACTCGGCGTCGCCGTAGACCAGGTGCTCGTAGATCTCGTCCGTCAGCACCCACAGGCCGTGCTCGGCGGCCCAGCGGCCGACGGCCTCGATCTGCTCGCGGCTGTAGACCGCACCGGTCGGGTTCGACGGCGAGACGAAGAGCAGCACCTTGGTGCGCTCGGTGCGCGCGGCCTCCAGCTGCTCCACGGAGACGCGGTAGCCGGTGGTCTCGTCGGCGACGACCGGGACCGGGACGCCGCCGGCCAGGCGGATGGACTCCGGGTACGTGGTCCAGTACGGGGCCGGGACGATGACCTCGTCGCCCGGGTCGAGGATCGCGGCGAACGCCTCGTAGATCGCCTGCTTGCCGCCGTTGGTGACGAGCACCTGCGACGCCTCGACCTCGTAGCCGGAGTCGCGCAGCGTCTTCGCGGCGATCGCGGCCTTCAGCTCGGGGAGGCCGCCGGCGGGCGTGTAGCGGTGGTACTTGGGGTTGCGGCAGGCCTCCACGGCGGCCTCGACGATGTAGCCGGGCGTCGGGAAGTCGGGCTCGCCGGCGCCGAAGCCGATCACCGGGCGCCCGGCGGCCTTGAGGGCCTTGGCCTTGGCGTCCACGGCGAGGGTGGCGGACTCGGAGATCGAACCGATGCGGGCGGAGACCCGGCGCTCGGTGGCGGACTGGACAGGGGGGACGGGCGGAGTCGCAGCGCTCATAGGGGCATCGTCGCAGACCCGGCAGGAGGCGGACACATACGTTTCGCAGAGCAGTCACTCACGTTGCCGCAACGGCCCGCCGGGGGCCCACGGAGGAGCCCATTCCGGCCCACTGCACCGCAAGCCGTTCGACGCTGGGCTCCGGACCACGTACACTCATGCGTCGTTGGCCCCTCACCGGCAACTGCAGTCCGCGCACTCCGTGCGTCCGGGCGGATGCGGTAGGTTGGGGGAACCACAAAGGGTCGTAGCTCAATTGGTAGAGCACTGGTCTCCAAAACCAGCGGTTGGGGGTTCAAGTCCCTTCGGCCCTGCTACACGCATCGTCACCAGGTGCGTGCGTGCAGATGTACTGATGCACCGCCGTGCGGCTCGACCGGGCGCGGCACGGCCACGACCCGGATTCAGGTGAGGACGTAGTGACGGAAGCCCTCGGCTCCACCGCGACACCTGAGAGCGGTCGTCCTGAGGACGAGCTGTCCGCCAAGAAGGGCCGCCGTGGCGGTAAGCGTGGGAAGAAGGGCCCTCTGGGCCGCCTCGCGCTGTTCTACCGCCAGGTCGTCGCGGAGCTCCGCAAGGTCGTCTGGCCCACCAGGAGCCAGCTGTCGACGTACACCACCGTAGTGATCGTCTTCGTTGTCATCGTCATTGGACTGGTGACCGTGATTGACTATGGGTTCAACCAGGCCGTCAAGTACGTCTTCGGCTGAGCCCGCGCGTAAGGCGGCCTCCAGGGAGGTTCGCCTCTTCGCACGTTCCACCCCTTGAAGCCAGGAAGAAGCAGCCACGTGTCTGACCCGAACCTGAACGACGCCGTCGACTCCGTCGAGAAGGCCGAGGCCGACGTGGACGCGGCGGCCGTCTCGGCCGAGGTCGAGGGCGACGACACCGCGCAGGAGATCGTCGAGAACGCCGACGGCGCCGACGAGCTCGACGCCGAGGACGCCGCTGCCGGCGAGCCGGCCGAGCAGGCCGCCCTGCACGTCGAGAGCGACGAGGACGCCGCTGCCGTGGAGGCTGCCGACGAGGCCGCCGCCGAGCTGCCCGTCGAGGAGACCGCCCCGGTCGACCCGATCGCCGCCCTCCGTGAGGAGCTGCGCGGCCTGCCCGGCGAGTGGTACGTCATCCACACCTACGCGGGCTACGAGAACCGCGTGAAGACCAACCTCGAGCAGCGCGCCGTCTCGCTGAACGTCGAGGACTACATCTTCCAGGCCGAGGTGCCGCAGGAAGAGGTCGTCCAGATCAAGAACGGCGACCGCCGCACCGTCCGCCAGAACAAGCTCCCCGGCTACGTGCTGGTGCGCATGGACCTGACGAACGAGTCGTGGGGCGTCGTCCGTAACACGCCGGGCGTCACCGGCTTCGTCGGCAACGCCTACGACCCGTACCCGCTGACCCTGGACGAGATCGTCAAGATGCTCGCCCCGGAGGCGGAGGAGAAGGCCGCCCGCGAGGCCGCCGAGGCCGAGGGCAAGCCCGTGCCGTCCCGCAAGGTCGAGGTCCAGGTGCTGGACTTCGAGGTGGGCGACTCGGTCACCGTCACCGACGGCCCGTTCGCGACGCTGCAGGCGACGATCAACGAGATCAACGCCGACTCGAAGAAGGTCAAGGGCCTCGTCGAGATCTTCGGTCGCGAGACCCCGGTCGAGCTGAGCTTCGACCAGATCCAGAAGAACTGATCCCCAACGCTTCCGAGAGGCCAGACCATGCGGTCTGGCCTCTCGGTTTTTGGCCTGGCCACGTTACCCGTTATCGTGGTGCGGTATGCCTGCGCGCAGTGTGCTCGGGCAAATAAACTCTCACTAGGACCCGGAGAGAGCAATGCCTCCCAAGAAGAAGAAGGTCACGGGGCTTATCAAGCTCCAGATCAGCGCCGGTGCCGCGAACCCGGCTCCGCCGGTCGGCCCCGCGCTGGGTCAGCACGGCGTCAACATCATGGAGTTCTGCAAGGCCTACAACGCCGCGACCGAGTCGCAGCGTGGCATGGTCGTGCCGGTGGAGATCACGGTCTACGAGGACCGTTCCTTCACCTTCGTCACGAAGACTCCGCCGGCCGCGAAGCTGATCCTCAAGGCCGCGGGCGTGGACAAGGGCTCCGGCGAGCCGCACAAGACCAAGGTCGCCAAGATCACCGAGGCGCAGGTCCGCGAGATCGCCACGACCAAGATGCCCGACCTGAACGCCAACGACCTGGACGCCGCCGCGAAGATCATCGCCGGCACCGCGCGTTCCATGGGCGTCACGGTCGAGGGCTGACGGCCACCACCTCGCAGTACCCGTGGAAGGGCCGGCGCGGCCCGTACCACGAACTCCCCACGCGGCGGAAGCCGCACATGTAACAGCCACTGAGGAGATGCAGTGAAGCGCAGCAAGAACCTCCGCGCTGCGGACGCCAAGATCGATGCGGAGCGTCTGTACGCCCCGCTCGAGGCCGTCCGTCTGGCCAAGGAGACCTCCACCGCCAAGTTCGACGCGACCGTCGAGGTTGCCTTCCGCCTGGGTGTCGACCCGCGCAAGGCCGACCAGATGGTCCGTGGCACCGTGAACCTTCCGCACGGCACCGGTAAGACCGCCCGGGTCCTGGTCTTCGCGACCGGCGACCGTGCCGAGGCCGCGCGTGCCGCGGGCGCCGACATCGTCGGTGCCGACGAGCTGATCGACGAGGTTGCGAAGGGCCGTCTGGACTTCGACGCCGTCGTCGCCACCCCGGACCTCATGGGCAAGGTCGGCCGCCTCGGCCGCGTGCTCGGTCCGCGTGGTCTGATGCCGAACCCGAAGACCGGCACGGTCACCGTGGACACCGCCAAGGCTGTCACGGAGATCAAGGGCGGCAAGATCGAGTTCCGCGTCGACAAGCACTCGAACCTGCACTTCATCATCGGCAAGGTCTCGTTCGACGACGCCAAGCTGGTGGAGAACTACGCCGCGGCTCTGGACGAGATCCTCCGTCTGAAGCCGTCGGCCGCCAAGGGCCGCTACGTCAAGAAGGCGACCCTGGCCACCACGATGGGCTCGGGCATCGCCCTGGACCCGAACCGCACCCGCAACCTGCTGGCCGAGGACGAGACCGTCTGAGACCGCCTGTAACGGGCTTCCGCCGGGCCCCGCACCCTTCCTGGGTGCGGGGCCCGGCGCGTTTCCGGGGGTGGTGCGACGAAGCCGGATATCCGGTTGCCGCGCTGTCGGTGCCCGGGGATATCGTCCGTACAACATCGTTTTTTGGGGGGTCGTGTTCATGAATCGCCGTACGCTCCGCGTCACCACCGGCATGGCGGCCGGGCTGCTGCTCTGCGGCGCCGCCACAGGCTGCTCGTCCTCGGACGGCAAGCGCACCGCCAAGCCGGCCGCAGCCCCCTCGGAGGCCGCCTCCGGGGCCTCTGCGGACGCCGTGCAGACCGCTGCGAAGAAGGCCGCGGAGCTGAAGTCCCTGCGGGTCGAGATGAGCGGCACGGCGCCGGGTGCTCCGGGGCGGATGAAGGCCGAGCTGGCCATGACCACGGACCCGAAGGCCATGGAGATGAACGTGGAGCTCGCCGACCGCGGGGAGGACGGCAGGTTCACGCTCAAGCTCGTCGGGGACGCGATGTACCTGGGCGGCAGCGAGAAGATAGCCGGCCACCTGGACGGCAAGCACTGGGTGAAGCTGCCCCTGAACGGCAAGATGAAGGACGCCCTCGGCGGGATGGGCGCGGCCCACCAGGACCCGTCCGCCCAGACGGGCCTGCTCTCCGGCTCCAAGGACATCAAGAAGGTCGGCGAGGAGACCGTCAACGGCACTAGGGCCACGCACTACGCGGGCTCCGTCACGGTCGACGAGATGGACAAGGCAGCCGGCCAGGGCGGCAGCGACGCGGTCAAGGAGAGCCGTCGCAAGTCGGTCGAGCAGCTCCGGCAGCAGGGCGTGCAGAAGCTCGACGTCGACCTGTGGATCGACAAGGACAACCGGCCGGTGCAGATGCGCGAGCGCGGGCAGGCCGACAAGGGCCCGCTCGACATGACGATGGTCTTCAAGGACTTCGACAAGCCGGTCTCCGTCGAGGCCCCGGCCGCCGACGACACGGCCGACATGGGCGACCGCCCGGCCGGTGGCCTGGGCGAGGCCACGAAGACCCTCTGAAACCGCCCGGTCGGCGCCGATTTGCCTGACCGCAGGTCGCTCACCTATCGTGTCCGGGAAGCCAAAGACCGCTGGTCGTTACTGTGCCTCCGTCCCGGAGGTGTAGTGGCCGAAGGATCCGCTAGCTGCGGGCGACCTGCGCAGGTGACTGTGGTTGCAACTCCCGTACGGATGCAAGTCCGTGTGGTCGAGTCACGCCCCGAGCGCCTGCGCCGGGGCGTTTCGTTTTGCCTCAGGTCCCTTCTCGCGCCTATGCGGTCCGAATCACCCGGAAGGAGGCCGAGGCTCATGGCGACGTCCGCCAAGGCCGCCGCGGTTGCCGAGCTGACGGACAAGTTCCGCAGCTCCAACGCCGCTGTGCTGACCGAGTACCGCGGTCTCACCGTGGCGCAGCTCAAGACGCTGCGCCGTTCGCTCGGTGAGAACGCGCAGTACGCCGTGGTGAAGAACACGCTGACCAAGATCGCGGCCGAAGAGGCCGGGTTCCAGCTCGACGCCCAGCTTTTCGCTGGTCCGACGGCTGTCGCCTTCGTCACCGGTGACCCGGTGGAGTCGGCGAAGGGTCTCCGTGACTTCGCCAAGGACAACCCCAACCTGATCATCAAGGGCGGTGTCCTTGATGGCAAGGCGCTGTCCGCCGATGAGATCAAGAAGCTTGCGGACCTCGAGTCCCGCGAGGTTCTGCTCAGCAAGCTGGCCGGTGCCATGAAGGGCAAGCAGTCCCAGGCTGCCTCGCTCTTCCAGGCGCTGCCGACGAAGCTCGTCCGCACTGCGGACGCGCTGCGCGCCAAGCTCGCCGAGCAGGGCGGTGCCGAGTAATTCGGCTCGCGCATTGATCAGCGCCGCCTGAGGCGCTGGTCGCAGCGGGCCGTCCGCCCGCCGACATGTACATCCCGGCACCTGCCGATTTAGTGGAAGGACCCGCCATCATGGCGAAGCTCACCAAGGACGAGCTGCTCGCGCAGTTCGAGGAGATGACCCTCATCGAGCTGGCCGAGTTCGTCTCCGCCTTCGAGGAGAAGTTCGACGTCACCGCCGCCGCCGCCGCGCCGGTCGTCGTTGCCGGTGCCGCTGGTGGCGCCGCTGCCGCCGAGGTCGAGGAGAAGGACGAGTTCGACGTCATCCTCACCGCCGCCGGTGACAAGAAGATCCAGGTCATCAAGGTCGTGCGTGAGCTGACCTCCCTGGGTCTGAAGGAGGCCAAGGACCTCGTCGACGGCACCCCGAAGCCGGTCCTCGAGAAGGTCGCCAAGGACGCCGCGGAGAAGGCCGCCGAGGCCCTCAAGGGCGCCGGCGCCTCCGTCGAGGTCAAGTAACACCTGCCGGCCCGGGCCCCTGCGGCCCCGGTCGGACAACTCAAGGGCGATCACCCATGCGGGTGGTCGCCCTTGGGCGTTCCCGGGACGGATGCGTGTGACTGTCGGAGGGTGCGAGTATGGTGATCTTCGTTGTCCGGGGTGCTCGAGGGGGCGCCCGGGAGCCCGGGGGCCTTGACGAACGGCACGCCGCGCGCAATTCTCAGGACGCGTCGCCACATCGATCCTCCGTCCGAGGCATGGATCGAGGGCGGGCAGGGAAGTATCGTCATGCGCTTCCGGCGCATGGCTCGCGTCAGGCGTGAGCCGGGCGCAGGTCGGGCGCAGCGGACGGCGAGGAACAACAGGATCCCGGAGGGAGAGATTGGTATCGCACCGGTCTCCGGAAATCCGCTCTGGACATCAGTGGGCCAAGTGGCTACACTGACCCTTTGCGCTGCCTGTTAGCTGCTCCCTGCCCGTCACCAGGGGCATGCCCACTTCCGAGCATTGCTGAGAGAGACCCTCTGACCTGGGATTTCTCCCCGTGCTGCACGTAGTGGGACCGGTACGCGCGTAGTGAGTCCGAGCCCTCGGAAGGACCCCCTCTTGGCCGCCTCGCGCAACGCCTCGACCGCCAATACGAACACCGGCGCCAGCACTGCCCCGCTGCGCATCTCCTTTGCGAAGATCAAGGAGCCCCTCGAGGTTCCGAACCTCCTTGCGCTGCAGACCGAGAGCTTCGACTGGCTGCTCGGCAACGCCGCCTGGAAGGCTCGCGTCGAGGCTGCGCTGGACAGTGGTCAGGACGTCCCCACCAAGTCCGGTCTGGAGGAGATCTTCGAGGAGATCTCCCCGATCGAGGACTTCAGCGGGTCGATGTCGCTGACCTTCCGTGATCACCGCTTCGAGCCCCCGAAGAACTCCATCGACGAGTGCAAGGACCGCGACTTCACGTTCGCGGCCCCGCTCTTCGTCACGGCCGAGTTCACCAACAACGAGACCGGCGAGATCAAGTCCCAGACGGTCTTCATGGGCGACTTCCCGCTCATGACGAACAAGGGCACCTTCGTCATCAACGGCACCGAGCGTGTCGTGGTCTCGCAGCTGGTCCGCTCGCCGGGCGTCTACTTCGACTCGTCGATCGACAAGACCTCCGACAAGGACATCTTCACCGCCAAGATCATCCCGTCCCGGGGTGCCTGGCTGGAGATGGAGGTCGACAAGCGCGACATGGTCGGTGTCCGCATCGACCGCAAGCGCAAGCAGTCCGTCACCGTCCTCCTGAAGGCGCTCGGCTGGACGACCGAGCAGATCCTCGAGGAGTTCGGCGAGTACGAGTCCATTCGCGCCACCCTGGAGAAGGACCACACCCAGGGCCAGGACGACGCGCTGCTCGACATCTACCGCAAGCTGCGCCCGGGCGAGCCCCCGACCCGTGAGGCCGCGCAGACGCTGCTCGAGAACCTCTACTTCAACCCCAAGCGCTACGACCTGGCCAAGGTCGGCCGCTACAAGGTCAACAAGAAGCTGGGCGCGGACGCCCCGCTCGACGCCGGTGTGCTGACCGTCGACGATGTCATCGCGACGATCAAGTACCTGGTGAAGCTGCACGCGGGCGAGGTCGAGACGGCCGGCGAGAACGGCACCTCGATCGTCGTCGAGGTCGACGACATCGACCACTTCGGCAACCGTCGTCTGCGCAACGTCGGCGAGCTCATCCAGAACCAGGTCCGCACCGGTCTGGCCCGTATGGAGCGCGTCGTCCGCGAGCGGATGACCACCCAGGACGTCGAGGCGATCACGCCGCAGACCCTGATCAACATCCGGCCGGTCGTCGCCTCCATCAAGGAGTTCTTCGGCACCAGCCAGCTGTCCCAGTTCATGGACCAGACCAACCCGCTGTCGGGTCTGACCCACAAGCGTCGTCTGTCGGCGCTGGGCCCGGGTGGTCTGTCCCGTGAGCGGGCCGGCTTCGAGGTCCGTGACGTTCACCCGTCGCACTACGGCCGCATGTGCCCGATCGAGACCCCCGAAGGCCCGAACATCGGTCTGATCGGCTCGCTCGCCTCCTACGGCCGCGTCAACGCGTTCGGCTTCGTGGAGACCCCGTACCGCAAGGTCGTCGACGGCCAGGTCACCGACGAGGTGAACTACCTGACGGCCGACGAGGAAGACCGCTTCGTCATCGCCCAGGCGAACGCCCCCCTCACCGAGGACCTGCGGTACGCCGAGTCCCGCGTCCTGGTCCGTCGCCGTGGCGGCGAGGTCGACTACGTCGACCCGTCCGAGGTCGACTACATGGACGTCTCGCCGCGCCAGATGGTGTCGGTCGCGACCGCCATGATTCCGTTCCTCGAGCACGACGACGCCAACCGCGCGCTCATGGGATCGAACATGATGCGCCAGGCCGTGCCGCTGATCAAGGCCGAGGCCCCGCTCGTCGGCACCGGCATGGAGTACCGCTGCGCGGTCGACGCCGGTGACGTCATCAAGGCCGAGAAGGACGGTGTCGTCCAGGAGGTCTCCGCCGACTACGTCACGGTGGCCAACGACGACGGCACGTACAACACGTACCGCGTCGCCAAGTTCTCCCGGTCCAACCAGGGCACCTCCTTCAACCAGAAGGTCGTCGTCGACGAGGGCGCCCGCGTCGTCGCCGGCCAGGTGCTCGCCGACGGTCCGTCCACGGACGAGGGCGAGATGGCCCTCGGCAAGAACCTCCTCGTGGCGTTCATGCCGTGGGAGGGCCACAACTACGAGGACGCGATCATCCTGTCGCAGCGCCTCGTCCAGGACGACGTCCTCTCCTCGATCCACATCGAGGAGCACGAGGTCGACGCCCGTGACACCAAGCTGGGCCCCGAGGAGATCACCCGGGACATCCCGAACGTCTCCGAGGAGGTCCTCGCCGACCTCGACGAGCGCGGCATCATCCGCATCGGTGCCGAGGTCGTGGCCGGCGACATCCTGGTCGGCAAGGTCACCCCGAAGGGCGAGACCGAGCTGACCCCGGAGGAGCGCCTGCTCCGCGCGATCTTCGGTGAGAAGGCCCGTGAGGTCCGTGACACCTCGCTCAAGGTCCCGCACGGCGAGATCGGCAAGGTCATCGGCGTCCGCGTCTTCGACCGCGAAGAGGGCGACGAGCTGCCCCCGGGCGTGAACCAGCTGGTCCGCGTCTACGTGGCCCAGAAGCGCAAGATCACCGATGGTGACAAGCTCGCCGGCCGCCACGGCAACAAGGGTGTCATCTCCAAGATCCTGCCGGTCGAGGACATGCCCTTCCTCGAGGACGGCACCCCGGTCGACATCATCCTCAACCCGCTCGGTGTCCCGTCCCGAATGAACCCGGGACAGGTCCTCGAGATCCACCTCGGCTGGCTCGCCAGCCGAGGCTGGAAGGTCGAGGGCGACGAGGACTGGATGAAGCGGCTCCAGGCGATCGGCGCCGACGACGTCGCGCCGGGCACCAACGTCGCGACCCCGGTCTTCGACGGCGCCCGCGAGGACGAGATCGACGGTCTCTTCGAGTCCACGATCCCCAACCGCGACGGCGAGCGTCTGGTGCTCCCGTCCGGCAAGGCCCGGATGTTCGACGGCCGCTCCGGCGAGCCGTTCCCGGACCCGATCTCGGTCGGGTACATGTACATCCTCAAGCTGCACCACCTGGTCGACGACAAGCTGCACGCGCGTTCGACCGGTCCGTACTCCATGATCACCCAGCAGCCGCTGGGTGGTAAGGCTCAGTTCGGTGGCCAGCGCTTCGGTGAGATGGAGGTGTGGGCGCTGGAGGCATACGGCGCCGCATACGCCCTCCAGGAGCTGCTGACCATCAAGTCCGACGACGTCACAGGCCGTGTGAAGGTCTACGAGGCGATCGTCAAGGGCGAGAACATCCCCGAGCCCGGCATCCCCGAGTCCTTCAAGGTGCTCATCAAGGAGATGCAGTCTCTGTGCCTCAACGTGGAGGTGCTGTCCTCGGACGGCATGTCCATCGAGATGCGCGACACCGACGAGGACGTCTTCCGCGCTGCGGAGGAGCTCGGTATCGACCTGTCCCGGCGCGAGCCGAGCAGCGTCGAAGAGGTCTGACGGGTCTGACCGGGGCCTCCCACCAAGAGGCCCCGGTCGTCCCCGGACCCCCAGACCACTGATGTAGAGCCCATATCCCGCCACGGCGGGAGGGCACGAACCCTGAAAGAGGGATTGACGACAAGTGCTCGACGTCAACTTCTTCGACGAGCTGCGGATCGGCCTGGCGACCGCGGACGACATCCGAACCTGGTCCCACGGCGAGGTCAAGAAGCCGGAGACCATCAACTACCGCACCCTGAAGCCGGAAAAGGACGGGCTCTTCTGCGAGAAGATCTTCGGCCCCACCCGGGACTGGGAGTGCTACTGCGGCAAGTACAAGCGTGTCCGCTTCAAGGGCATCATCTGTGAGCGCTGTGGCGTCGAGGTCACTCGCGCCAAGGTGCGCCGTGAGCGGATGGGCCACATCGAGCTCGCCGCCCCCGTCACCCACATCTGGTACTTCAAGGGCGTCCCGTCGCGCCTGGGCTACCTGCTGGACCTGGCCCCGAAGGACCTCGAGAAGGTCATCTACTTCGCCGCCTACATGATCACGTGGGTGGACGAGGAGCGCCGCACGCGTGACCTGCCCTCGCTGGAGGCCCACGTCTCCGTCGAGCGTCAGCAGATCGAGCAGCGCCGCGACGCCGACCTCGAGGCCCGTGCCAAGAAGCTCGAGTCCGACCTGGCCGAGCTCGAGGCCGAGGGTGCCAAGGCCGACGTGCGCCGCAAGGTGCGCGAGGGCGCCGAGCGTGAGATGAAGCAGCTGCGCGACCGTGCGCAGCGCGAGATCGACCGCCTCGACGAGGTGTGGAGCCGCTTCAAGAACCTCAAGGTCCAGGACCTCGAGGGCGACGAGCTGCTCTACCGCGAGCTGCGCGACCGCTTCGGCACCTACTTCATGGGTGCGATGGGCGCCGCCGCGCTGCAGAAGCGCCTGGAGTCCTTCGACCTGGACGAGGAGGCCGAGCGCCTCCGCGAGATCATCCGTACCGGCAAGGGCCAGAAGAAGACCCGTGCGCTCAAGCGCCTCAAGGTCGTCTCCGCCTTCCTGCAGACCCGCAACAGCCCCACCGGCATGGTGCTGGACTGCATCCCGGTGATCCCGCCGGACCTGCGTCCGATGGTGCAGCTGGACGGTGGCCGCTTCGCGACCTCCGACCTGAACGACCTGTACCGCCGTGTCATCAACCGCAACAACCGTCTGAAGCGTCTGCTCGACCTCGGTGCCCCCGAGATCATCGTGAACAACGAGAAGCGGATGCTCCAGGAGGCGGTCGACGCCCTCTTCGACAACGGCCGTCGCGGCCGCCCGGTCACGGGCCCCGGCAACCGTCCGCTGAAGTCCCTCAGCGACATGCTGAAGGGCAAGCAGGGTCGCTTCCGTCAGAACCTGCTCGGCAAGCGTGTCGACTACTCGGCGCGTTCCGTCATCGTCGTCGGCCCGCAGCTCAAGCTGCACCAGTGCGGTCTGCCCAAGGCCATGGCGCTGGAGCTCTTCAAGCCGTTCGTGATGAAGCGCCTGGTGGACCTCAACCACGCGCAGAACATCAAGTCGGCGAAGCGCATGGTCGAGCGCGGCCGCACGGTCGTGTACGACGTGCTCGAAGAGGTCATCGCCGAGCACCCGGTGCTGCTGAACCGTGCACCCACCCTGCACCGCCTCGGCATCCAGGCCTTCGAGCCGCAGCTGGTCGAGGGCAAGGCCATCCAGATCCACCCGCTCGTCTGCACCGCGTTCAACGCGGACTTCGACGGTGACCAGATGGCCGTCCACCTGCCGCTCTCCGCGGAGGCGCAGGCCGAGGCCCGCATCCTGATGCTGTCCTCGAACAACATCCTCAAGCCGGCCGACGGCCGTCCGGTCACCATGCCGACCCAGGACATGGTGCTCGGTCTGTTCTTCCTCACCACCGACGAGGAAGAGCGCAAGGTCATCGGTGAGGGCCGGTCCTTCGGCTCCGCCGCCGAGGCGATCATGGCGTTCGACGCCCGTGAGCTCTCGCTCCAGGCGAAGGTCGACATCCGCTTCCCGATCGGCACCGTCCCGCCGCGCGGCTGGGTTCCCCCGGTCGCCGAGGAGGGCGAGCCGGAGTGGCAGCAGGGCGACTCGTTCCGCCTGCGCACCACGCTGGGCCGCGCGCTCTTCAACGAGCTGCTGCCCGAGGACTACCCGTTCGTCGACTACTCGGTGGGCAAGAAGCAGCTCTCCGAGATCGTCAACGACCTGGCCGAGCGCTACCCCAAGGTCATCGTGGCGGCGACGCTCGACAACCTGAAGGCGTCCGGCTTCTACTGGGCGACCCGTTCCGGTGTCACCGTCGCGTTCTCGGACATCATCGTCCCCGAGGCCAAGCGCGCCATCGTGGCGGGCTACGAGGCCCAGGACGAGAAGGTCCAGAAGCAGTACGAGCGCGGTCTGATCACCAAGGACGAGCGCACGCAGGAGCTCATCGCGATCTGGACCAAGGCGACCAACGAGGTTGCCGAGGCGATGAACGCGAACTTCCCCAAGACGAACCCCATCTTCATGATGGTTGACTCGGGTGCCCGAGGAAACATGATGCAGATGCGGCAGATCGCCGGTATGCGTGGTCTGGTGTCGAACGCGAAGAACGAGACCATCCCGCGACCCATTAAGGCGTCGTTCCGCGAGGGTCTCTCCGTGCTGGAGTACTTCATCGCCACGCACGGTGCCCGTAAGGGTCTCGCCGACACCGCCCTCCGTACCGCCGACTCGGGTTACCTGACCCGTCGTCTCGTGGACGTCTCGCAGGACGTGATCATCCGCGAGGAGGACTGCGGCACCGAGCGCGGCCTCAAGCTGGCGATCGCCTCCAAGGGCGAGGACGGCGTCCTGCGCAAGGCCGAGGACGTCGAGACGTCGGTGTACGCCCGCATGCTGGCCGAGGACGTCGTCGTCGACGGCAAGGTCATCGCGCCGGCCAACGTCGACCTCGGTGACGTGCTCATCGACCAGCTCGTCGCCCACGGCGTCGAGACGGTCAAGACCCGCTCGGTCCTCACCTGTGAGTCCGCGGTCGGCACCTGTGCCTTCTGCTACGGCCGCTCGCTGGCGACCGGCAAGCTGGTGGACATCGGTGAGGCGGTCGGCATCATCGCCGCCCAGTCCATCGGTGAGCCCGGTACCCAGCTGACGATGCGTACCTTCCACACCGGTGGTGTGGCCGGTGACGACATCACCCAGGGTCTGCCCCGTGTCGTCGAGCTCTTCGAAGCCCGTACGCCCAAGGGTGTCGCCCCGATCTCGGAGGCGGCCGGCCGCGTCCGTATCGAGGAGACCGAGAAGACCAAGAAGATCGTCGTCACTCCGGACGACGGCTCCGACGAGACCGCGTTCGCGATCTCGAAGCGTGCCCGTCTGCTGGTCACCGAGGGCGAGCACGTCGAGGTGGGCCAGAAGCTCACCGTGGGTGCCACCAACCCGCACGACGTCCTGCGCATCCTCGGCCAGCGCGCCGTCCAGGTCCACCTGGTCGGCGAGGTCCAGAAGGTCTACAACTCGCAGGGTGTGTCGATCCACGACAAGCACATCGAGATCATCATCCGGCAGATGCTGCGCCGCGTGACGATCATCGAGTCCGGCGACGCGGAGCTGCTGCCGGGCGAGCTCGTGGAGCGCTCGCGCTTCGAGTCCGAGAACCGTCGGGTCGTGACGGAAGGCGGCCACCCGGCCTCCGGCCGTCCGCAGCTGATGGGTATCACCAAGGCCTCGCTGGCGACGGAGTCCTGGCTGTCGGCCGCCTCCTTCCAGGAGACGACCCGAGTCCTGACGGATGCGGCGATCAACGCCAAGTCCGACAGCCTCATCGGCCTCAAGGAGAACGTCATCATCGGTAAGCTCATCCCGGCCGGTACGGGTCTGTCCCGCTACCGCAACATCCGGGTCGAGCCGACCGAGGAGGCCAAGGCCGCGATGTACTCGGCCGTCGGCTACGACGACATCGACTACTCGCCGTTCGGCACGGGTTCGGGCCAGGCGGTGCCGCTGGAGGACTACGACTACGGTCCGTACAACCAGTGAGTTGATTGATCCGCACGCAGGGCGGTCACCCCGATACGGGGTGGCCGCCCTGCGGCGTTTCAGTGCGCGGTCAGCTGGAACACGGAGATGGCGACCCCCGCGACCGCCGTCAACGCACCGACACTGGCGAGCGGCCAGCGGTTGCGCTCCAGCGCGTCCAACCGCGCTTCGTGGTCGGCCAGTTGCTTGTCGGTCTGGTCGCTGCGCTGTACGAGCAGTGCGAGCGACCCGTCGACGCGGGCGAACCCGGCCTCCATGGTGCCGCGCAGCCGCTCCAGCTCCAGGGCGACGGTGGAAGGGGACGTGGGCTTGTCGGTCATACGCGGCCCCGGTCGTCGGTCCGGCCGGTCGGGCGCTCGGTCGGCTGCTCGGCCGCCTGCTCGGTGCGCAGCCAGCCGGGCAGCAGGGTCTGGACGGCGGGCAGCGCCATGACGCGGGCGAGTCCGCCGGCCACGGCGAGGGCGCCGGCGACCCAGGGGAGGGAGGCGGGGATGCCGGAGGCGTCGACGATCGCGGGAAGCGCGACGGCGAGGCCGACGGCGGTCTGGAGGAGGGTGCGGAGGGTCCGCTTGGCGGCGTCGGTCATGGAATCGCCTTTCGGGGTCAGGGGGCAGGGGTCAGGAGTGCGGGACCTTCAGCGCGTCCCAGGTGACGCGCCCAGGTCGGCCGTCGGCGTCGGAGCCGCTGAAGCCCTGCTTGCGCTGCCAGGCGCTGTACGACTGGCGGTCGGCGTCGGTCCACTGCGGGCCGGGCCCCTGGGAGTAGGCGGAGCAGCCCTCTTCGACGAGGCGGCGCCCCATCGCCGTGACGATGGGGGAGTTCGGGGCCTTGCGGAAGAAGTCGACGCCGGGGAAGGGCTCGTAGCCGTTCCCGGCGGCGGGGACGTCGAGTTCCTGGCCGGGGCGGAGGGCGTTGGGGTCGGCCAGACCGTTGAGGGAGACGAGCCGGTCGACGGTGGTGGCGTGGGACTCGGCGATGGCGGTGAGGGTGTCGCCGGGCTGGACGGTGTAAGTGGCGGTGTTCGGGCGGGAGTTGTCGCCGGGCGGGGAGGGAGTGCCGCCGAGGCGTGCCGCGACGCGGTCGCGCATGTCGGACATCGCGAAGCCGACGGGGTCGATCTTGGTGTTCGTCCACTCCTTGTGGCCGATGACGGAGCCTGCGTCCCAGCCGTGTGCTCGGCAGAGCGCGGCGGAGACCCGCTCGATGGCGTCCAGCTGGGCGGCGGGCCACGGGTCGTCGCCGTCGCCGAGGTTGATGCACTCGAAGCCGTAGAACCGGGCGTTGCCGTCGGTGTCGTTGGCGGTGGGGCGGGGGAGCGTGGACTCGTTGACGACCGCGCCGAGTACGTCGCTGTCGCCCGTACCGGCGTGGTTGGCGCGGCCGTTGCCGACGAGGTGGACGACGCCGTCCTTGTCGATCACGCCGTGGCAGAGCGGGCCGGGGAGCTCGTCGTATCCGTCATAGCAGAGCTCGACGGAGGAGGCGGTGCCGGACGTGACGGTGTGATGGATGATCACGCCGTTGACGGGTCCCCAGGCGCCCTTGTGGTTGCGGTTGTGGTCGCGCCAGTCGTCAACTTCGACTACCTGGACGCTTTCGGCGCGGAGGGCGGCGACGAAGCGGTCTGCGGAGAGGGGAGTTGCCATGGGTTCACTCCAGGGGGTGCGCATACGGACGCCCCGCACCGCGGGGAGCGATGCGGGGCGAAGGGGGCGGTGTGGGGGTCAGGCGGGGAGGGCGTAGGTGATGGTGATGGTCGCTTCGGCCTTCCACTTGCCGGGTCGCCCCTCGTATTCGCCCCAGGCAACGGGAACCTGTACCTTCCAGCCGCGGCCATCCGGGGTCGGAGCTCCGGACAGGGGGAGGGACTCGGACCCGTCCACCATGAGCCGGTCCCAGCCGCTGAGCAGGATCCCGCCCTCGGGTACTTCGACGATGAACGGCTCGTGGGTCACCGCGTAGGTGAAGGGGAAGGACTTGGAAACCGTCTCAATGGCCTTGAGGTCGGCAGCGGCGATGGAGCGCGTGGTCATGGGTGATTCCTCTTTCTCTGTTGGTCGTTGGTGTCAGGCCAGCGCGAACCAGTACCGGGTGCCCAGGGCCATGGTTCCGTTGGCCCAGTCGACGTCGGTGGGCAGCGCGGTGTTGGCCTTCGTGGGCGACATGACCGTGCGGGGCACTGTGCCGGGGCGGCCGAAGCGGCCCGGGACGTCGTAGCCGCCGTTGCCGGTCATGATCCGGGGCGCGTTGGCAGAGTTGGTGTAGTTGAGCAGCAGGGCGATGACGTAGATGCCGGGCTGGAGCACCGCAGGTGCACTCAGCGGCAGGAACGAGGTCGAGCCGCCGATGTCGTGAGCCTCCGGGTAGACCATGCTCAGATCGGCGGTCTGGGCGATCCGCTTGCCCGTGGCGTCGTACAGGCCCGCGAAGGAGCCCGCGCCGATGCCACCGGATGCGCCGGAGTAGCCGAGTGTGTGGGTGCAGATCTCCTTGACGGTGACCTGCGACCGTACGATCACGGCGTTGTAGTAGATGCGCCCGCTCGCCGGAATGTCGCCGGGTGAGGCGGAGTTGATGGGGCTCTTGCCGTCACCGAGACCCGGATCGAAGGTCCAGGCGACGAGTCCGAGGTCGGCCGGTGCCCAGTCGTTGGTGCGTGCCACCCCGTCCACGTAGGACTTACGAGCCAGGTGCTCGGGCGCCGTCGGGTCGGCCTTCGCAGAAGGCACGGCGCTGAACGTCTTGGCGCCCTCCACGGTCTGTGCTCCGGCGAGCAGGACGGCACGTCCGGTGGGCTCCGCGCCCACGTCGGCGGCGGTGAGCTGCACGTCGCCGCTGCGGGTGTTGACCGAGCGCACGCCTGCGGTGCGCTCGTCCAGGGTGACGGTGGTGCCGTCGGGCTTGCGGTAGGCCAGCGTGCCGCCGTTGGCGTAGAGCACGATGCCGTCCGTGGGCTTGCCGTTCGGTACGGCGGTGGCGTTCTTGATGCCGAGGACGGCCTGGCCGCCCGCGGTGTCGGTGACGGCGGCGCCGATCTGGACGTTGCCGGTGAACTGGGCGTCGGCGGTGGCCGTGAGCCGGCCGGCCGGGTCGATACGGATGCGGGTGGCGCCCGTTGCGTCCTGCACGTCGGCGCCGCGCGCGGTGAACGTACCGGTCACCGCCAGTGGACCGGCGACCGTGCCGCCGTCGGCCGGGAGGGCGCCCACCTCCTTGGCGCCGAGGCGGATGTCGGTCTCCGTGTGGCCGTTGACGGAGCGCACGGGGCCGGCGGGGCCGGGCGGTCCGGGCGGTCCGGGCGGGCCCGGGAGGCCGGCCACGGCGACGTAGTCGGGCGTGCCGGGGTCGGTGGGTGCGATGTCGGCGAGATCGGCCTTCGGCTGCGCGGTCGGCAGCAGGATCTTGTACGGGGCACGCCCCCGCACCCCGGACAGCTTCTCGGTGACGGTGTACGCCCAGTTCTGCGGGTTCATGCCGGGCGTGTCCGTGGCGGGCAGCGTGACGGAGATCCGCCCGTCGGCGTCGAGCACGCCGGTGACGGGGCCGCCGAGCATGACGTCGCTCGCGCTGTGGGTCAGCAGCGGGGGCGGCTCGAAGACGACGCTGCCGGTGAGGGCGTTGCCGTCCGGGGAGAGGTAGCGGGCGGTCACGGTGACGGTGGGAATGGCACTGGGGAGCACGGTGGTGTCTTCCTGTTGTGCGGATGAAGGAGGGAGCGGGTCAGGAAAGAACGCCGTAGAGGGCGCGCGGGGAGCACCACACGGTGCTGTTGCTGCCGATGGCGCGGGCCTGGACCTTGAAGGTGATGTGGCTGTCGTAGTCCGCGCCGATGAGGTCGGTGAACTCCAGCGTGCTCTTCGAAGTCGGGCCCACCTGGCGGTCGTTGACCAGCAGCCGGACCTCGCCCCCTGTCGTCGCGGCGATCAGGCAGTAGAGCTTGGGGTGCTGGACGATGGCGTTGCCGTTGTAGAGGGTCGTCCAGCCGGTGGAGCTGGTGGACTCCCACTTGCCGGTGTTCTCGGGGGTGGGCAGCGGATACGGGATGAACGGCTTGGCCAGGCCGAAGTTCCTGGAGTCCTCGGCGAAGATGATGTTGCCGTTGCGGTCCCACATCCGGATGGGCTGGACGGGCAGGTCCTCGGCGTCGCCCGTCCACACGCTGAAGGCCAGCGAACCGTCGTCGCGCCGGAGGACGACACCCTGCTGGTACTGGCCGCCCGGCCGGTCGGGGTGGACACGGCCGACGTAGGCGAGGTCCTTGCCCTCGGGGGTGCGCACCGTCAGCGAGCCGCCGTCGCCGATGACGACCCGGCCGCCCTGGATCTCGTCCATCCGCGGACGGGTGTTGGCGCTGCCCATCAGGGCCCGCACCTGACGCTCCAGGTCGCGGATGCGGTCGAGGAGATCAAGAGGTATGGCAGCCATCAGATTCCTTCCAGGTAGAGCTTGGCGGTCTCGGCCTTTGCACGCTCCGGGGGCGACACGGTCATGCCCACCACCCGGAAGCGGGCGCTGAGTCCCTCCGGGTGCCACAGGTCGGTGATGCGCAGGCGGACCGTGGCGCCGAGGAGGGCCGGGGTCATCCGCCCGTCCAGCCGGATGGTGGCCTCCGGGATGAGCTGGGGCCGTCGGGAGCGTCCGAGTTCGGCGTCGGCAAGGCTGTTGAGAGTGGCCCGGTCGCTGACGGAGCTGTGGTCGGAGGTCCCTTCGAGCCGGGGCCAGCCGGCATCCAGGTCGGCGATCGCCACCTTCCGCTCGGACATCGTCGGGACGGAGTCCGCGGCCTGGTTGCGGTTGGCCGAATCCCCGCGTGCGACCCAGATGTTGGCCTGCAGAGTCGCGTCGCTGGGCAGGGAGTAGGACAGCAGCGGCCCGGGGCGGTCGAGCACGATGTCCTGTGCACCGACGTGGATCTGCGGGTGGCCGAGCTGGAGCCGCTTGACGCGCCGGGCGGTGACCGGGTCGCGGTAGCAGTGGATCCGCCACTCGAAGCCGTACTGCAGGGCGGCGAGGCCGTCCAGGATCTCGCGGCCCCGGGCGACGTCCGTGTAGGCGTATTTCTGGCTGCGGGTGACGCCCGAGACGTCAGGCCCGTACTCGATGCCGATATCGCCGCCGGGCTGTGCCTGGATGTGGTCGACGACGTTGCGGACGAGGTCGAACTGGTCGACGTTCGTGCCCTCCAGGCTGCTGGAGAGGATCCGGTGGTCCAGGTACGAGTCGAAAGTGCCCGCCTGGATCTCGGCCGTCATCCGGCCCTGCTCGTCACCGGTCGGCGTGCACGTCCACAGGATGCCGCCCCACCAGATCTCGCCGCCGCGCTCCAGCCAGACCGCGGTGCGGCCGGGCTGGAGCGCGGTACGGGCCCGCTGGGCGAGCGCCTGGTCGGGGAGGGGGACCGTGGCGCGCAGCGAACCGGCCTTGCCGATGTAGTCGTCGAACTCGACGCCGGTCAGCGGCAGGCTGTCGACGACCTGGTCGGTGCGCAGGTCGCAGAACAGGGCACGGTAGGCGGGCCGGCCGGCCGTGGTCACTGGGAGGCCTCGTAGCTGCCCCACACGGTGTACCAGTGGCCGTCGGCGGCGGTCTCCGGGTAGTTGCCGTCGGCCCAGTCGGGGGCGACCTCGCCGTTCGGCTTGTTCGTCGTCCAGCCGCACGCGGCACCGTTCGCGTGGCGGGTGGCGTCGAGGAAGCAAGTTCCTGTGTAGTAGCCGTTCTTGAGGCGAGACCGGAGGTGGCCGTTGATGGCGGTGCCGGTCGGGCGGACCGGCAGGGAGAGCCACCAGTTGCCGTTCGTGTCGACCCACTTCGTACTCGAACCGATCTTCAGCGTCGCGCTGAAGTGGACGATCGCGCCGTCGTGCAGATACCGGCCGTACAGTGCGCCGTTCCCGACAACCGGCTTCGGCCCGTTGTCCGCACCCCACTCGGGTGTGTAGTCCTGCCAGCCCGGCCGCGGCTCCGGGTACGCCTTCCACTGCGCACCGTCCCAGCGCTCCAGCCCCGTACCGGTGTCGCGGTACTGGCCGGGGTAGGCGCCGGGGAAGTTCAGGCCCCAGCCGCGCGGGATGATGCCGCCGACGGAGACGGTGGCGCGGCGGCGGTCGCGGACGGCGGTGTCCCAGTTGATGCCGCCCTTGCCGGCGGAGGCGCCGGCGGGGACGGTCACTTCGGCCAGGGTGAGCGCGCCGGCGGGCGTCGAGGGCGCGGCCGGGGTGGCGGCGGGAGCGCCCTGGACGATCTCGATGACGGCCTCGGTGCGGTTCGAGGTGTCCTGCTGGGCGTCGTAGACGCGCACGACGACGAGGTCGATGCGCGGGTTGTTCGCGTCGCCGTCGGTGAAGACGAGGGGGAGGTAGTCGGTGACGGTCACCGGGTAGGCGCCGGCCTGCTCGGTGCTCTGGACGACGGCGCGGCCCGGCGAGACCTTGCCGGTCATGCCCGCCTGGTCGCCGAAGACGTACAGGCCGTCCATGACGTACTTGCCGTACTGGGAACCGGGGATCACGCCGTCCCGCGAGGACAGCACGCCGGACGGGGCCATGGTGCCCAACGGGGCGAGCCGGGTGTCGACGCGGGTCTGACCGCCGCCTGCGTCGGTGCGGTTGAGCAGCCATGCGCTGCGGACGCTGTTCATCTCGTCCTCCGAGAGTTGGGTGGTGAAGGGTTGGGGGAGCGGGGCGGGGGTGCTGTCACCAGTGGGCGTCGCGCCAGCGGACGGTCACCGAGGCGCGGGAGTCGTCGGATGCGGGGCCCGCGCGGAAGGCGAGCGAGGTGACGCCGGGCTCCAGTTGGAAGAGCTGCTCCGGGGTGGAGCGGGCGGTGGCGGTGTAGAGCCGGGAGGCGGTGCCGTTGAGCGTGACCGTGCCCGCCGTGGTGTCGACGGCCAGCACGTCGGACTCGGCGAGCCGGATGTCGTACTCGAGCTGCCGCCCGTCGCTGAGCCGGGTGAGGGACGGCGTTTCGACCGGCCCCCGGAACTCGATCACGGGACTCAGCGGGGCGTCGCCCGCGTTGACGGCCGTGATCGTGCCGGTGCTTCCGGCTGCGCCCCACTCCAGCGGCCATTCCAGGCCGCTGTCCGGCTCCCACAGGAGCCCGGGCTCGGGCGTGGGCAGAGCGGTGCGGGCGCGCCGTTCGGTGATGCCGAGGCGGCGGGGGTCGGTGCACAGCCACTGGATCGACACCGAGGCGATGCCGTGGGTGACGTACGTGCGGTCGGTCGTGGCCGCACGGCGGTCGATGCGCGCCCGGCAGGCGAGCGTCTGGCCGTGCAGCCGTACGGCCAGCCACTGTTCACCGCTGTTGACGCCCGTGGCGGCGCGGAAGGCCTGGGCGACGGCCTGCGCCTGGTCCGCGCGGTCGGGCAGCAGCCAGACGGTCGCGGAGACCGTTCGCGGCTTCGCCCACTGGGCACCGGGCCAGGAGCCGTGCTGACCGGGCTTGGGCACGTCCGCCGAGTCCAGCTCCGGGAGGTCGTCCCAGCCGGTCAGGCCCCTGGCGTCGATCTGGTAGGGCGTGCCGGGGCCGAAAAGAAGCCCGGCCCACTGGATCTGCCCGTCTTGGGTGATCAGTGAGCCGGGGGGTTCGATGGCGGCGTCGGTGTTCATTTGTGCTGGGGGCATGGGGAGTTGGCCCTCACCTTCTCGTCTGTCGTGTCTGCCGTGTCTGTGCGAGGAAGAGCAGGTCCGCGGCGACGCCGCGGGAGCCGCGGCCTTCGGGCTCGTAGTAGTGGTCGATGCGCGCGGTCGCTGTCGTAACGGCGGTGGCCCGGGCGGCCTCGGCCGTCTGCGCGAGCAGCCGGTCGAGCTTGGACAGCGGCAGCACGGCCTCGGCCTCGCCGGCCTCGGCGAGGATGACGGGGACGCCGCCGTCGCGGGGGCCGACGACGCCGCCCTGGGCGAGCATCGGGATCTTCGGCAGATGGATGCCGAACTTCTTGCCGAGGATGTTGACGCTGATGCTGTTGAGGCCGTCGATGACCCAGTTGGCGAATCTGATCAGTCCGCTGATGGGGCCTTTGACGACACCGGCGACCGCCTGGAAGGCGGTCTGGAGGAAGCCGCCCATGCCGTGCAGGGCGCGCTCCATGGCGGAGCTGACTTTGCGGAACGCGCCGGGGAGGTGCTGGGCCACCCATGTGGCCACGGGTTTGACGACGTTGAAGACGCCCTTCCAGAAGCCGATGACGACCGTGAGATAGGCCGTGACGACGGGAACGATGACCATGAGGGCCGCATTGATCAACTGGCCGACCGTGGTGAAGACCTGCTCCATCAGCTGCTGACCGAGCTCGGAGTTCAGGGCGAACTCGACGATCTGCTCGGCGAACGGGGCGAGCAGGGTGATGAGGAGGACGAAGGGGTTCGCCTTCATCACCAGGTTGACGACGTTCATGACGCCGCCGGCGATTTTGAGGCTGCCGCCGAGCTTCCCGGCGAAGATGCCTGCCTTGCCGGCGCCTTTGCCGAGCAGGGTGAGGGACTTGGTGGTGGTGTCGGACTGCCGCTTGAAGTTTTTGAGGAGGCGGGCGGACTGCTGGGAGCCCGCCTTGGTCTTCAGGAGGCCGGAGTTGGCGGTGCCGGCTTGCTTGCCGAGGGCCTGCGCGGCGCGGCCTGCGGTGGTGGCGCCGGTTCCGAACTGCTTGACGCCGGTGCCTGCTTGCGTTGCCGACTGCTTGACGCGGTCGAGGACGCGGGAGGAGGAGGCGATGGCGCGCTGACTGGTCTGTACGGAGCGGGCGGCCTGGCCGAGTGCGGAACCGAAGTTGCGGAACGCACCGGCCGAGTTGGCGAGGGGATTACGGACGCGGGGGAGAGCTGCAGCGGCGGGCACGTGGCTCACCCACGGGCCTTGGCCAGGAACATCAGGGCCCGGGCGGTGTCCCTGGGGCTGCCGGCCTGGGTGGCGTAGTAGTTCTCGATGTGGAACCCGGCACCGGCGGACTGCCGGGCACCGGCCCCGGCGGCGGCGAGGCGTGCCTCTATGGCGGTACGCGTCAGCAGCCTGTCGAGCTTCGACAGCGGCATGACGGCCTCGGACTCCCCGGCCTCGGCGACGATCGCCGGTACGCCGCCGCTGCGCGGCGCGACGATGCCGCCCTCGGCGAGCATGGGGATGGACGGGATGTGCACGCCGAAGGTCTTGCCGCCGACGAAGGGCACCCAGCCCGGGATGGTGACGCTGATGCCGTTGAGGGCGCCGATGGCGCTGTTGATGAGGCTGATGACCCCGTTGATCGGGGCCTTGACGGCCCACAGGATGCCGTTGAAGACGGAGCCGGCGAAGGAGGACAGCCCGCCCCAGGCGCTGGAGAGTGCGCTGCTGACCGTGTGAAAGGCGTCGGGGATGGCCGACCCGATCCAGAGCGCGATCGGCAGGATCGCAGCCTTGATCCCGTTCCACACCTTGGAGATGAGGGCGCCGGTGGACTTCATCAGTGGCCCGATGGCCTTCATGACGGTGTTGACGACCTTGCCGATGACGTCGAAGGCGACCTTCATGATCTTCTGCATGGCCTTCGAGCGGGACGCCATCTCGACGACCTTCTCGATGAGCGGGGCGAGCAGCCCGAGCAACATCCCGATGACGTTGCCCTTCATGGACTTGTTGAGCCCTTTGACCCCGCCGTCGGCCTTCTTGAGCCCGCCCTGGAACTTCGTCATGGCGGGGCCGCCCCTGCCGGCCTCCTTGCCGACCTTGGCCACGGACTTGGCGGCCTGGTCGGCGGCGGTCTTCATGCCCTTGAGCTCTCGGGTGGACTGCTGGGCGGAGGTCTTGATCTTGCTGACGTTGGTGTTGGCGGTGCCGGCTTGACGGCCGAGGGTTCCGGCGGCGCGGCCGGCGGCGTCGATGGTGGTTCTGAAATTTCTGGCCGCGCCGCCGGCCCGGCCAAATGACTGCGTGAGAGACATGTGTCATCCAATGTGCTGGCGCTGAAGCCTTACAGCTCGCGTTCCAATTCCTTCAGTACGCGCTTGAAACCGTCGACATTCTTTGTGCTCCCTCCGGCCTGAACATCCATCTGCTGCATGGCTTTCAGGAACTCTCTCGCCACCTTTCTCGTCTGCTCGGCGCTTTGCTTTGCTCTGCTGGCACTCGCCTTCGCCTCGCGAGAACCAGTGGCAGCGATCTGCGTGTTTCTCTTGGCTGAGCTTGCCAGATTTTTGGCCACGTCGGCATCGCGTTTGGCCCGGGCAGCGTGTTCGATCGACTGCCTGGCATTTTTGTGCGCTGCGTCGGCGTCCTTCTTGGCGTTCTTTGCGTCTTCTCGTGCCGCGTGTGCGTCGTTCTTGATCTCCTGCAGCTCGGCCTTGGTTGCTGCCTCCTTCTGCTTTTCTTCCTCCTCCTTCTTCGTTGCCTTTGCCTTGAGCTTTCTTCCGTGGATCGCCTGCTGCAGGCTGAGGTTTTTGGCCATCTTCACCTCTTGGCCGGCGAACGTCAGGCCTTTTTCGTCCCACTTGAACAGGGACTGGTCGAACTTGAAAATCTGTCCGCCGAGGGCGGCGCCGCTGAAGTCGCCGGCCTTCACTGCTTGGAGTGATGCATCCTTGAAGAGCTCAGCCTTGATCTTTGGCAGCTCGGCAGCCAGTTCTGATCGCGCGGCGTCCCGAGCCGCTTGCGCCACTCTCGGGTCTTCGCTCGCGAGATGTTCAGGTTCTGGCATATCCAACCCTCTCGTCTATTGCGGAATCACTTGGCGATCAGAATCCCCGTCGCCAGGGAGAGGAAAAGTGCACTCATGGTGAGTGCGCCTATCCATGATGTGCGGAGCTCGCTGCCCAGGTCCATGGTGATGGCGGCCTGCGACGGCTTCTTCGGGTCGAAAATGACCTCCGTCGTATCGGATACTTCGAATACCTTCACCGACCAGAATTCCGATGACACGGTGAAGATTTGGCCGTCCGGGGTTGAATATTCGAAAATCGACGCAACGGAACCTTCTCCCCACTGATGGTGGGTGCATACCCCTTCGGTTTTCATGCCGCTTCTTCGTAGACGGGAAAGTCGGAAGACGCTCCGGTAGAACATCATGGCCAGAAGCAGCAAGATGCCGAATATGAAGAGAGCTATGATTACCCCACCCATTACCATTCCTTTGTTGCGGATGGGGCCTTCGGCCCATCCTGATCCACCGTCAGATATGACCAACAGTAGGGCATGGTGCTGAAATGGCGGGACGGGCTGGCGCGGTGGCTTGTGCCACTTGCTGCTAACCGAAGAAGGCAGTCAGCTGGCTCGGAGTCGGCTGTTCCGGCAGTGGGGTGGCACTTTCGGAGTCGTATGCGACAGCGGGTGCCATGTCCGACGACAGCGGCCTCGGCACCGGCTCCGGGTAGTCCAACGGCTCGGCGTCCTCGCCGCTGTTGACCGTCGCCGTCATCCAGTTGGCGACAGCCAAATGGTCAACTGCCGCCGCCAGCAGGTGCGTCCCCGCATCCCACTCCACGGCCTCGCCGTGGAGGTCCCGGTTCACCGCACTGTCCCGCGGCATGTGCTTGACCAGCACCATCAGCCGCCGCGAAGACAGCGCCCCCCGGTGCCAGTCCAGCAAGTCGACGCCATAGTGCCGCAGCAGATCGGCTTCGAGAGCCTCGGCGTGTTCTTCTGCGAACGCGTCGAGGCTCAGTCTTCCCCCAGGCCGAGCCCGGTCTCCTTGCCGTACGCCTCCAGGATCGCGGCGATGTCCTGCATCGTCACGTCGTGCTCGACGAAGCGCGCGAACTGCTTCTCGCCCAGCAGCAGGCCCAACAGCCCGTCCACGTCGTTGTCGTCGAGCTCGCGCAGGGCGCGCGCCGTGCGGTGACCGATCTCCGTGGGGAGTTCGAAGGCGTCGCCGTCCAACGAGAAGGACCACGAACGGCCGTGGGCCTCCAGGCGCTGGGCGCGGGCCGCGTTGACGTCGAAAGCGGGCATGGAACTGCTCCTTGAGGTGAGGGGGAGAGGGAAAAGGGGCGCCGCCCCGGGACAGGGAAGGGCGGCGCCCCGGTTCGGGGGGAGGGGGGAAGTACGGGCGGTTACTTGCCGGCCGGCGCCGCCGCCGGCGCGAACGCCTTGTCCTTCATCAGCCACGTCGCCAGCGCCGCACCCGGCTTCGGTGCCATCGCCGTGAAGGTGACGCCGAGCTTGACCGCGCCCTTGCGGTTGAGGTCCATGTCGTCGCTGACGGTCACCAGACCGCGCGGCACGACGAAGCGGTAGCGGACGTCCGCGCCGTCGCTGAACTCGACGCCCAGCGCGCGTTCGTCCTCGCCCTGGTCGCTGTGGATCTCGTACTTGAAGAGGCCCGAGTTCGGGGCCGTCTCGACGACCTCGCCGCCGCCGAAGAAGAACGGCAGCGTGTCCTCGTTCAGCTGCAGCATGCCGAACTTCAGGGTCAGCTCGCGCTCGGTGTAGATCGTGCGGGCCGGGGTCAGCGACTGCCAGGTGTCGATGTTGGCGGTCTTGCCCTTGCGGCCGAACTTCACGCCGTCGGTGCTCGTGTAGCCCAGGTCGTGCCAGGCGGCACCCCACTCGGTGGTGGTGTCGGCGGGGGCGTCGGTGCCGACCTTGGCGATCAGGATGCGGCCGGTGCCGGCAACGCGGATCTCGCTCGGGTTCATTCCGGACATGAGGACTCCTAGGAGGGAGGAAAGGGGAAGGGGGTACGCGTCACGCCGGGCGGAGGGAGAAGCGCACCGTCGTGAGGTAGCGGTTGCCGGCCGGCCGGTTGTAGTCCGGCAGCCAGCGCACGGCCTCCGTCTCGACGACGTCGGTCACGACGGCCGTCCCGTGGACGGTGCCGCGGAGCTGGAGCAGCGCTGCGCGCATGGCGAGGGAGACGGCGTGCGCGGTGGTCTTGTCGGGGCCGTACACCTCCAACTCGACGAGCGGCGTGTCGAGATGAAGGTCGTCCACCCAGGCACCGCCGGTCCGGGAGACCAGCACGACCTTCTGCGTACCGTCGAATCCGGTCGGCGGACGGTTGTCGACCACGACGCCCGCGAGCTCCGGCCGGTACTTGAGGTTGTCGACGATGAGGCGTTCCACATCGGGGAACGACAGCAGTGCCTCGCTCATCGGCGTCACCGCGGCCAGTAGTTGGCCTGGACCTCGGCGTAGGTGAGGGTGGGGTCGACGTCGCCGTTGATGATCTCGATGGTCCAGACGACGCGGTTGCCGGGGTCGCAGACGGCGCCGGCACGGGTCTGGGTGATGTAGGTGTTGCCGGTGGTACCGGGGTGCTCCTCGATGGGGCCTTCCTTGACGACCTCGCCCTTGGCGTTGATCTCGTTGAAACGGGTCTGGACGGTGAGGCCGGGGGCGACGTCCTTGAGGGTCGCGGCAGCCGTCGCGATGTAGTCGGAGTTGCCCGTGATGAAGGCGGGGTCCGCCTTGTCGGGGTGCTGGTCGCCGCCGTCGGAGTACTCGTCGATGAACGGGATCGCGGTGACCGTGTTCCGCTTCAGGACGAGAGCTGCCTTGCGGGCGAGGCTGACGCGCTTGGGGGCGTCGTCGTCGAAGTTCTTGTTGTAGAGCTCGGCGACGAGCTGGGCCGCGGCCTTCTCGTGCTTGGCGTAGTAGGTGGGGTACCCGCTGACCTGGACCGCCTGGGCGACCTCCCAAAGCTGGGTCGAGGTGAGGTAGCCGGCGCCGAACTTCGGCGGGCAGATCTTCTTCATCTCGGAGAAGAACTTCCAGGACGACCAATGGGGGTCCATACGCTGATCGAAGCTGCCCCACCATTCCTGCTGCTGGAAAAGGCCGACGCTCGTCCGGTCCCCGCCGGGGACGTTGTGCAGCGTGGACTCCTGCATCGCGGTGGCGACGCCGATGACACCGCCACGCGGGCCCAGGCCGGCCTTCAGTGCTTCATCAAGAATGGCCAGCGCATTGCTCTTCTGGTCGGGCTGGAAGGTCCATTCATCCTGCTTGTACGTGAGCGGGTAGGGCAGCAGGTCACTGACCGAAACCATGATGATTTCCTTTCGGAAGAAATACGAGTAAGGGGGTGCCCCCGCATGGCAGGCATGCAGGGGCACCCCCATTGCTCAGTCAGAAAATTCGCTGAGCCTTATCGCGGCCAGTAGTTGGCCTGGACCTCGGCGTAGGTCAGGGTCGGGTCGACGTCGCCGTTGATGATCTCGATCGTCCAGACGACACGGTTGCCCGGGTCGCAGACCGCGCCGGCACGGGTCTGGGTGATGTAGGTGTTGCCGCCGGTGCCCAGGTGCTCCTCGATCGGACCCTCCTTGACGGTCTCGCCCTTGGCGTTGATCTCGTTGAAGCGGGTCTGGATCGTCAGGCCGGGCTTGACGTCCTTGAGGGTGGCCGCGGCGGTGGCGATGTAGTCCGAGTTGCTGGAGATGAAGGCCGGGCCGCCCTTGTCGGGGTGCTGGTCGCCGCCGTCGGAGTACTCGTCGATGAACGAAATCTGGGTAACGGTGTTCCGCTTGAGAACGAGCTCGGTCTTGCGGGCAAGGCTGACGCGCTTCGGCATGTCGATGTCCTCTTCTTCCTTGTACTTGGGGTGGCCGTATCCGAAGATGCGGGGGTTGCTGCGGCTTCGGTTTTCGTGACGGTAAACGCCGTCACCGTTGGGCGAATCGCCGTTGTTGGTGTTGCCGCCGATGGTGGTGATGGTGCTGCCGTCGAAGGATTCGACGATTTCGGTGTGGTCCCCGCCGCCGGGGCCGTAGAACACGATGGCGCCGACGGACGGCGTGCTGCTCCACAGGCCGCGGTTCTTGAACCAGTCGACGCCTACTGCGCAGGATTCGTAGTGGGGAATGATGTCGTCGTTGCCCGACTTGGTGGCGCAGTACGAGACGAACATCGCACACCACGGCTGGTAGTTGTCGCCGTACCAACGGCCGAACATGTTGTCGTTGTTCGGCCCTTCCTTGTACCCGATGTGCTTGGCAGCCTCATCGAGCATTGCTTTGGCTGTATTGGCCATTTTTGAATGCGCCCTCCATAAGGGGCTGGGTGAGGGAAATTCGGCGCGCTGTCGCGCGCAGGCGGTCGAGCCGCACAGTCGTCTCCGGTCGGCCTTGCGGCCCGTCGCTGTCGACGGCGCCGCCGTGCAGGTGGCCCGGCGTACTGGTGGCCCAACGCCAAGCGGCGGACGCCGTGCCCGAGTTGGGGGCACAGCTCCGCCGCTGCATCTATTGTGAACGAGATCGTGCGCGAGCGCAACAAGAAGTTGCGGGACCGATCGAACGGGGTCGGTCAGTACCCCAACCGCAGCACCGCCTCGCGGATCTCCGCGATCTCCGCCTCGACGTCCCGGTACCAGTCCGTCACCTTGCGGCCCGGCTCCAGCTCCACCCGCCCCGCGTCCAGCTCCCGGAGCCGGTCCCCGGCCGTGTGGAGGCGGACTTCGAGGGCGAACTTGCCCTGGGCCGTGGGGCCCGCCCACGCGAGTTCGTTCGCGGCGGCGGCGACGGCCGCGTGGGCGCGGTCGCGGATGGGGGCGAGCTTGTCGCGGAGTTCGAGCATGTTCCGGTAGAGGTCGTGGAACGAGCTCATGAGGCCGGCCATCTCCTCCATGGTCTCCGCGCAGGAGGAGACGTGATCGGCGAAGTGCCCGGCCGCTTCGGTCAGTTCGAGGAGGTCTGCATCGGGCCGGTCGCCGTGCCAGGCGCGCCGCGCCTCCACGAAGGAGGCCATGCCCTCCTCGATCTCGTCCCACGCCTCCCGGTGACAGGCCAGCTGGGCCCGTGCGGACTTGGCCGGGAGGCCGTCCCCCTGGTCCAGCAGTTCTTCGATCATGGCGTAGGCGTCACGGAGCCTGTCGAAGACGTCCGCGATGCCCGCGTGCGTCTCGTCGGCTATGCGGAGGACTTCCGCCAGATCGGTCCGCGCCTCGGCGACGGCCGCTTCGTACTCCTGCGCGCGCTGCGCCCGCCTGCGTCCCCACATGGTGTCTCCCACCCCTTGTCCCTTTGGGTCCTTTGAGCCCCTTGGCCCCTCCTTTCCATGATCATGTGCGTGTTACGTTTTGTGTAGAAGTGGGGCCGAGTGCGGCCCGTGTCTGGAAACGACGTCCGGAAACAGCGTCCGGAAACGACGAAGGGTTCGCGCCGTGACCACGCCCAACACCCCTGCTGTGATCACCCTGACCAAGGCGGACGGGGCGGCCGACCTGGACGGCGTGACGAAGATGGGCGTCGGCGCCTCGTGGGACACCACGGCCGGCCTCGGCGGCGGGCTGATGGGCGCACTGCGCAAGGCCCGTGGCACTGACCTCGACGCGATCGCGATCCTCATGAGCGGCGACGACCCGGTCCGGTTCGCCGGTCTGGACGTGACCGACCCGCTGAAGAACGGCGGGATCACGCACTCCGGCGACAACCGGACGGGTCGCGGCGACGGCGACGACGAGCTCATCGAAGTCACCTTCGACAAGGTCCCGCCGCAGGTGACCTCCATCGTGTTCGTGTGCGCCGCCTTCAAGAAGGGCAGCGACTTCCAGCACGCCGCCAACATCTCCTTCAAGATCTACGACAGCACCGGCGGCAGCACGGCGCAGGTCGCCGACATCTGGCCGTCGCTGCTCGGCGCCGGCAACGCCATCGCCGTCGCGAAGGCGTACCGCGTCGGCGCCTCCTGGAAGCTGGAGGTCGTCAACGAGCGCGGCACCGTCCAGCAGGGCGACCGGGACAGCCTGCTCCGCTTCGCCATGGGAAAGTAGCGCGGCCTCGCAGGCCGCACCGCACAGGTGCGTGCGAACTTTCGGCTGACTGCCGGTCTGGCGACGGAGTGTCAGACCCTCGGGATAGATTAAGTGGGCGATCGCACACACTCCCGGGTATCTCGTACAGATGCACCGGACGAGTCTTGGCGGGGGCAAATCAGTCGGCGGATGGCACCTGGGGGTGGCATGAGCGATCAGGTCGGGATGTGCGGAGGGACCACTCAGTGAGCATGCGCAGCGAGCAGCTCGCGGATGTCGTGGCTGCCACGGTGGAAGTGGCCGCCGAGTCCGGGCAGTCCGGGGCCTTCACCGACGAGGTCGCCAAGGCGCTGACCTCGGTCGTGCAGAAGCTCGCCGGGAAGGCCGTCGACGCCGCCGAGGTCCGTGGCTTCGTCAGCGGGTGGCAGGAAGCGGTCGAGGTCATGCAGGAGAAGCGCACGGGCACGGCCGGTGCGCAGGTGTACCGCATGCCGTCGTGGGGTGCAGGAGCGCTGGAGAGCGGGCCTGCGGGGAAGGGCGACGAGTAGTCAGCCGTGCCGCAGCAGGCGCCTCTGCCGTAGTGCCTCGCGCACTGCGGGGGCGCCGCGTTCGGTGGCCGCGACGGCGGCCGATGTGTCGTACGGGTCCGGTGAGGCCACCGGTGGCCGGGCCGGGACCGGGATCCGCCGGGTCCGCTCGGGCAGCGGATCCGGCATCTTCCGCAGCAGCCGGTCCCGCGTGATCGCGGCGGGGGAGTGGATACGGTCCGGAAGTCCGGAGGTCAGCGCCTCGCGCAGCTCTTGCGGCGTAGCCCCGCGCGCCAGCCATTCGCTTGCCAGCGGGGCGAGTTGACGCACGTCCCGGCTGCTGAGCCGGAGCCGGGGGTCGCCGTGGACGGCGGCGGCCAGCGCCTGGGTGCCGCGGCGGTCGGGGTGGTGGGAGGTGTTCTCCCCGGTGTTGTTGTCCAGGGAACGGCCGACGGGCCGGGCGCCCGGCTCACCGACGGCCGGTTCCGGGGCGGTCGGCTGCCCCGTGTCCCTCACCGCAACGGCCTGTTCGGCGGTCAACGGAACGTTGGAGACGAGCTGCGACCGCGACCAGCGGCCTGCTCTGTCCTGGCGGCGCCAGTCGTGCAGGTACCCCTCGCCCGCCAACTCCCGCTTCGCGCGCAGGAATGCGGTCTTCTTGATCCCGGCCCGCTTTGCGGACTCGTACAGCGGCTCGTTCGCGCCCTCGGGGAGCGACAGCTGCCAGAGCAGGAGTCGGACGGCGTCCGAGGAGAGGCGCGGATGGCGGATGATCTCGTTGGGTACTTGGGAGAAGAAGCGGGTAGGGGCGATAACATGCCGGAACATCCCGGGGTCCTCCTAGGGGCAGACCTCGTGGGTGAAGACCCTCGCGCCGGGTGCAACCAGCGCGGGGGTCGTTTTGTTGGTGGCACCGTAGCGCACGGGGCGTGACTGGCGGGTCACGTATTGCAAGATGCGGGGCTTTCGGTGTACGGGAACCGGGCGTTGGGGCCGTGCGCGCCGATCGAGGTGAGGCTTGGTTCCTCATCCGGGAAACATTGAGAAACATGCACGTCCGGCCAGGGGCCTTGTCGCTACGGTGTCTTGAGCGCCCCGGTGATCACCGGGGTCGTCGAGCGGAGGGACTGCAGCCATGGCTCGGAAGCTCAGGATGCTGGGTACGACGTCCAAGGACGGGAAGTGCCCCACGCTGTACGAGGACCAGGAAACCGGTCAGATCCTGGTGCAGGGCAAGAAGGTGACGGACCCCGAGGACGTCGCTCAGCTCAAGGACGTGGCTCCGGACGAGACGTTCGTCGTCGTGCCCCGCGAACTGCTGACACGGTTCGCCCCCAAGGAGTGACGGAGTGACGGCGTTCATCGAGGACGAGAAGTTCGATCACTACTTTGGTGACGGTTTCCAGCACACGGCCTGGCGGCTGGAGACCCGACGTGCGTACGCCTCGGACACGGAGGGCGAAGAGTTCCAGCGGTTCCTCCGAGGCGAGGAGCCGGGCGAGGACCCTGATCGCACATGGTGCCGCAACATCCGCGAGCAGGTCTCCCAAGGCAAGCGCATCGAGCGTGTTCGACTCGTGGATGACCCGCCAACGTTGGGCCAGCGTTACCTGCTGGCGGTCGCCTGGACGAACGTCGAGGCCGGCGAGGACATCCGGGGGCTGCCGCGTACTCAGGCGGAGAGGCTCGGCCTGCCCATGTTCGACTTCTGGCTGTTCGACAGCCGGTTCGCGCTCAAGCTTCACTTCGATGACCAGGACGAATACCTCGGCGCGGAGCTGATCGAAGACGCGGCGGAAGTCCTCAGGTGCTGCCAAGTCCGTGATGCTGCCTGGCACTACGCCATGAAGTACGAGGAGTTCAGGGCCCGGGTACCTTCCACTGTGTGACGACCGATTTTCAGAGAGGCCGGGTAACCCTCGGCGTGCGGCTTCGTGAGCTGCGCACCGAGGCCGGCCTCACCGGTCGGGAGCTTGCCGCACGCTGTGGATGGCCTCACTCGAAGGTCTCCAAGCTCGAGAACGGGCGCCAGACCGCCACTTCAGCAGATCTTGAGGCGTGGGCTCATGCGGTCGACCGTGAGGACGCCACAAGTGAACTGATCGGACGGTTGCGGGGACTTGAGACTCAGTACCGCTCCTGGAGAAGGCAGCTCGCAGCCGGTCACCGGGCGGTGCAGGAAGCTGCGGGGCTCGAGGAGAAACAGACCAGAGCCATCCGAGGCTTCGAGTCGGGCATTGTCCCTGGGCTTTTCCAGACTCCGGACTACGCGCGGTGTGTCCTGACGCGCTACGCGGCTTTGCACGGTGTGTCCAGCGACATCGAAGAGGGCGTCCAAGCCCGCCTGGCCAGACAGGCCATCCTCAAGGAACGAGGGCGCTCGATCCGCTTCATCATGTGGGAAGGCGCTCTCCGGATGAGGCTCTGTCTGCCCGAGATCTTGCTGGCACAGCTTGAGCACTTGGTCCGCATGCTTCGTACTGACACGGTTTCCCTTGGCATCATTCCGTTCGAGGCGGAGGTGCGTGTAGCGCCTGATGTCGGGTTCTGGATTCACGACGAGAGGCTTGTCGTGACAGAGATCTGGAACGCGGAGATCTGGCTGGACGGTGCGGATGACGTTGCCCTTTACACCAAGGTGTGGGACACCCTCGACGAAGCTGCCGTCTACGGGGCCGATGCGCACCGTCTGATCGCACGGGCCCAGCGGGCGCTCGACGTGCCACCGCAAAAGAAACACCGAGAAACACGCGCTGTGCAGTGAACTGGCTTTATTTACCTTGTTGTTCATGGAACTCCAAAGGCAAAAGAAGGCAGCGCCGCCCTCCCGGAGCCCCCGGAAGCGGCACGTCGCGCCTGTTGACCGCACAGGAGCCACCCCGATCGACGGGCGGCTGAACATGGACGCCCCCGCCAGCCGTTGGCTCCTTTCCAGGGAGACGCACCCCTACCTGGCCCGGGAAGCATGGATGCGCGACACCGTCGCCGTCCTGCAGGCCGGCCTGCACTTCGATGCGGTCCTGCTGCCCGCCCACGTCGTGCACCGACTCACCGGTACCAGTGAAATGGCCGCCGTCGAGCGCGTTTTCCGCGTGGCCGGCATCGACGGTGCCGTCATCGTCGACCGGCCGACTCGCGGCTACACCGTGCTCGTACCGCCGGGCACGAGCACCACGTGGCACGTGCCCGGCATCGACTGCCTGGGCAAGGACCATCCGCGCGGCTACGTCCGCGTACCCGCCCCGCACCGGGCCGAGCCGCCCGGTGCGTACTGGCTGCTCACGCCACCGGACGACGGTGAAGGGCTGTGCGACCCGAACGTCCTGCGCAGGCTGATCGGTCCGGAGCAGTGAAGTCGGCAGCGGCGACCGGCTGGTGTGCGTGGCACAAGGGAGTGACGTCACAGCCCGTCGCGGTCGCCGTGGTCTACGGGGACCAAGTGGCGGCGAGAGTGCACGCCTGCCCGAGCTGCATGGCCCGTTACGGGCTCACGTCACTCGATGGGCACGACGCAAGGGAGACGGACGGGCCGCGCAATCGAAAGAAGCCGTGAGCCGGGGCCGTCATGAGCGGGCGCTTCCGACAGCGGAAACCCTCACTCCTGGGTCCGGGGATTCGGGGTTTCCGCTGTCGGAAGCGGCCCCCCGGCCGCGCCGGTGTGGAGGACTTCGCGGGCCTGGTCCGCGGCGCGGGCGATGCTCTCGGAGACGAACTCGAGGAAGCGGGTGATGTTTTCGAGACGGACGGCGGCCGGGGTGCCGGGGACGAGGATGCCGACGCCCTGGCGTGCGATTTCGGCGACGTGGGCGGTGCCGCGGGCGCTGGCCATCATGGACTGGTACCAGACGTCGTCGTCGACGACGTAGCGCTCACGACGGCGTTCGTCGCGTTCCCGGCGGACGAGGCCCTGCTCCTCCAGGTACGTGACCGCCTTGGAGACGGACGACGGGCTGACCTGGAGGTGCCGGGCGAGTTCGGAGGCGGTGAGGCTGCCCGTGTCGGTGGTGCAGAGGCAGGCCAGCACCCGGGCCATCATCTTGGGCGTGCCCGATTGCATGAGGACGGTGGTGAACGTGTCCTCGTAGGCGCGTACCGCCTCGGCGTCGCGCCCGTGGGCCTGAGGGGCGTTCTCCGGCCCTCGGGGGGCGGTCTGCCCGCGGCGTTGGGCGCGGCGTTCGGTGGCGCGGTGGGCGAGGTCGGCGCGGTAGGCGGTGGGGCCGCCGTTGCGCATCACCTCGCGCGTGACGGTCGACGTCGGGCGCTCCAGGCGTCTGGCGATCTCCGCATAGGCGAGGCCGTCGGCCAGCCCCAGTGCGATCTGCTGGCGTTCGGGCTGGGTGAGTCTGCCTCCCGGCATCGCGGCCTCCTTCGTACGTGATCCATGCGGGGCTCCAGCGTAGCGTTCAGCCCCGATTCATTGCAACGATGGGAGTGGCTTCGTTGCATTCTATCCAGGCCTGTTGCAACGAATTGCGTGCTGCGACCTGCATTGATGGTGGTTTAACGCAACGAGTGCGTTGCCAGATCAGCGAACGCAACGTAGCTTTTCCCAAGTCAGAAACGACGGGCCGACGGAGTGCCCGCCGCCGAAGAAGGAGAAAAGCGATGCGCACGTTCGACACCCCCGCCCCGATTGCCGCCGTCCTGGACGTCCCCGCCGGCCGCATGCAGTTCATCGCCGCCGACCGCGCCGACACCACTGTCGAGATCCGGCCCGCCAACCCCTCCAAGAGCCGCGACATCCAGACTGCCGAGCAGACCGTCGTCACCTGCACCGACGGCGTCCTGCGGATCCACACTCCCGAGCCCAAGAACCAGCTCCTCGGCCCCGGTTCCATCGAGGTAACCGTCCAGCTGCCCGCCGGGTCCCGTGTCGAGGCCCGGACCGCCGGTTGCGAGCTGCGCGGTGTCGGCCGTCTCGGCGACGTCACCTTCGACGGTGCCTACCGCCAGATCAAGATCGACGAGGCCGCGAGCCTCCGCCTCACCGCGGTCGACGGCGACGTCGAGGTCGGCCGGCTGGGCGGCCCCGCCCGGATCAGTACTGCATGCGGCGACATCCGCATCACCGAGGCGGTGCGCGGCACGGTCGAGCTCCACACCCAGTCCGGCAACATCGCCGTCGGCGCCGCCGCCGGCGTCTCCGCCTCCCTCGACGCCGGCACCGGCTACGGCCGCATCAGCAACGCCCTCAGGAGCGACGGCACCGCCGAACTCCAGATCCGCGCCACCACCTCGAACGGCGACATCACCGCCCACAGCCTGTAGAACGCGCAACCCTCTCATCTGCTCCTGAGCCGGCCGAACTCCCCATCGTGAGACAAGGAATGACCATGAGTGAGTCCCTCAAGACGAAGACCGTCGGGAACGATGCCGGGCAGGGTCGCCCGGAGCTGCAGGCAGCCGTCCAGGCGTTCGTCGATGCCGGTTTCGCCGGGATGCAGATGCGCGTGCACGACGAGCGGGGCGAGTGGGCCGGCAGTGCCGGGGTGCGCAAGCTGGGCGAGGCCGCGAAGCCGTCCGTGGACGGGCAGTTCTGGGTGGGCAGCACCACCAAGACCTTCGTCGCGACCCTGGTGCTGCAGCTGGTGGCCGACGGCACGATCGGGTTGGACGCCCCGGTGGCCGAGCACCTGCCCCGGTTCGGGCTGGACCGGCGGGTGACGGTTCGGATGCTGCTGCAGCACACCAGCGGTGTGTACAACTGCACCGGCGAGTTCGGCCCCGACGGGACGTTCGTGCCGGGGATACCGTCGGTGGGCAAGGAGTGGGTGGAGAACCGGTTCCACACCTACCAGCCGGAGGAACTCGTGCGGTTCGCGCTGTCCAAGCCGGCGCGGTTCGAGCCGGGGACGGGCCAGGGCTACTCCAACACCAACTACACACTGGCCGTGTTGCTCATCGAGAAGCTCACCGGCCGCTCGTACGCCGAGGAGATGCAGCGGCGGATCCTGCGACCGCTCGGGCTGTCGGGCACCGTGGTGCCGGGCACCACGCCGGAGATTCCCGGACCGCACGCCCACGGCTACTACCGCTACGAGGACGCCGGTCAGTGGAAGGTGGTCGACGTCGCCCGTCAGAACCTTTCCCTGCTGGTCGGTGCCGGTGACATGATCTCGACCACCCGGGATCTCCACACGTTCTTCTCCGCGCTGCTGGGCGGCAGGCTCCTGCCGGCCCCGCTGCTGGCCGAGATGCGCACGCCGCACGGGGAAATCGGCTACGGCCTGGGGCTGTTCGTGCAGGATCTGGGCCCGGACTGCGGCGGCACCATCGTCCACCACAACGGCGGCGCCCCCGGGGGCTACGGGGCGCTGATGATCGGCACGCCCGACGGCAGCAGGACCCTGACCGCCGGGCTGACCACCGGTGACGCCGCAACGGACCCGGCACAGGAGTTCCCGAAGGCGCTGGACAGGCTCATCACGGCGGTGTTCCGCGGCGGGCAGGCCGCGGGCTGACGGAACGCCGGTAGACCTGCCGCGACCCGCCCTCCGGGCCCGGTTCCGCCGGCTCGCCCGGGGTGAAGCCGAGGCGCTCGTAGAAGACCCGGGCGCCACTGGCCACAGCACCCGGGTGGTCGGCCCCGAAGGTGACGACCTCGACGGTGCCGGGGCCGTCGTCCGCGAACCTGCGCATCGCCTCCGCCATCAGCGCGCGGCCCACGCCCTGGCCGCGCGCCTGCTCCGTCGCGACGAGCCAATGCACGTGGTACGCCGGGGACTTGGCGCCGAAGAGCAGTCCGCCGAGGAAGGCCGACTGCCCCGGTTCGGGGGAGGCGGCCACCAGCGCCGTACCTCGCCGGATGTTCTTGGCCACGGCACTGCGGAATCCGGGGTCCGCGACCATCGGACCGAACCAGGTCTCGACCTGGGCGGCCAGGTCCAGGAATCCGGGGGCGTCCTGTTCGCGGCGGGTCTGACGATCATCCGGGCAGTCTGACAGGGGAAGCGATCAGCGTGGGCGCGGATATTGCGCAATGCCCGCCTCGACGGCAGCGAAGTCAAGGATGCGGCCGATCTCGGAGATCATCGCGCGTGCCTCGTCGAGGCTGTCGGTTTCCGCAGCACGAGTTTCCAACTCGCCCAGCCGCGCGGCTCGGTCGGGGTGCCGTTGGATGGCCACGTGCATCGCCCATGGCCCGATGAATTGGTGCAGGGGGCCTGCACTCACCGTTTCGCGTGCTCGCTTCAGGGCGGTCGCCCACTCCGCTTCGAAGGCGGGCAGCAACTGAGGGGCCAGTAGCGTGAGTGCGGCCCGGAGGGCCTCCGGATTACTTGCCGGCTGAGGGATGAGTGGGGAGGGGCCAGGTGCGTCGGCCGCGATGTCGTCCACACCGCCCGAAGGTAGGGAGCCGGCCCCCACCAGCACAAGCGATACCCAGAGGTGTCACCCCCGTACAGGTGGCCCCTATACGTGACCCCTATATACAGGACCCCTTCTCACGCCCCCTCCGTGTCGCCCGTTCCGCGGCGAACACGTCCTCCAGGCGGAACAGGTGCGCGCGGCCCCGGCGGCCCGCCGGGGCGAGGTGTTTGAGCTGGACCCATTTGCGGACGGCATCCGGGGACACCGCCACCTCCTGGGCGGCGATGGCCGCCGTCACCAGTGTCGTCATCGGGCCGAGCCCTCCTCGTCGTCCTGTGCTGCCGTCAGTTCCGCCAGATCGGCGGTGATCTTCTCCGTCAGCTGCTGCCACTGGTCCCGCGGCCACGCGTGGCGGTGACGGTCGTCCGTCGTGCAGGCGCAGGACGGAGTCGCGCAGCGGCAGCCGGGGTTGATGCAGAGGACCGTCTCGCGGTGGGGGAACACCCGCAGTGAGACGGAGTCGCAGTGCGGGCAGCGGCCGCGTACGCGGACGGGGGTCTCGGCGTCGCCGAGGGCCAGGGCGCAGCGGCGGGCCATACGGCGGGCCTCGGCGCGGACGTGGTCCGCGAGGAGCGGGTCCGCCGTGATGCCGCGGTCGGCCAGGGCGAGCAGGCGCAGCAGGCGTTGTTCGACCGTGCCGCGCGGCGGGCGCGGGAGGCGGAGCCGGTCGCAGACCGCCTCCTCCAACTCCACCACGCCGTCCGTGATGTCGCGGATCGTGTCGGAGACGAAGAGGCGGATGGGGGCGGAGGGCGGCAGGCCCGAGCGGGGCGTCCGGTCGGTCGCCGGGCGGGCCGTGCGGCTGGGGGCCAGTTCCCGGTTCAGCTCCGGGAACTGGCGGAGGAGGACGCCGAGCCAGAAGGCGGAAGAAGCAGGA
Organism: Streptomyces sp. NPDC002536; assembly: GCF_053594995.1. Lineage (NCBI taxonomy): Bacteria > Bacillati > Actinomycetota > Actinomycetes > Kitasatosporales > Streptomycetaceae > Streptomyces > Streptomyces sp. NPDC002536. Next base: position 28,692 of record NZ_JBSFWU010000029.1, on the reverse strand, counting down.
GAAGTGGTCATGGGCAGTGCTCCTCGGGGATGGGGACCTCCCGGCCGTTGCGCCACAGGCGCCCCGCGCACACGCCGTCGAACCAGCTCTCGCGCGGGGCGACGGCCTCCAGGCAGTGACGTCGGACGCGGCAGACGGCGCACGCGCGCAGGGCCGGGAGGGCGGCCTTCGGGCGGCGGGCGAAGACGGTGTGGTCGGGGAGGCCGGTGCAGGCGGCCAGGGAGCGCCAGTCGGCGGGGCGGCGGGAGGCGGAGGGGTAGTGGTCCTGGGGGAGCGGGGCGCGGAGGGCGGGGGCGGGCATGCGGAGGTGGTCCCCTTCGGGAACGGGGCGTTGTTGCGGTTGCGCAATCGGACTGTACGGGCTTGCGTGCGCAACCGCAACAACTTTCGGCCCTCGTACACCTCTCGGCACTCTCGTGTCCCCTGTCACATTGCTGAAGGCATCTGAAGGGATTTCCTGGGCACTTGAACCGCCATTGATCAGCCAAACGGCGCGAATTTACCCACCCGAGGTGGCAAGTTGCGCCCGCGCACAGCATTCTGGTTATTGCGTGCGCGATCGGACGGTAGGGTCTGAACTTGCGGAGGGAGCAGTGCCATGGGCGAAAAGGGCTCGGAAATGGAGCGGTTCGCGGGCTGGGTCGAAGGGCTGATGCGGGACCGCGGATACGACATCGACAGCCCCCGGGGCGGCGGCCGGTCCCGGCTGGCGGAGGACGCGGGGGTGCACCGCGCGGCGGTGACCCGGCTGCTGCAGCGGCAGAGCATGCCCGACCTGGAGACCATGCGGGCCCTCGCGCGGGTGCTCGGCGTCTCGCTGCGGGACATGCTCATCCAGTCCGGCAAGGTCACTCCGGAGGACCTGCCGCTGCCGGGCGCCCCGCGCACCGCGGCGGCCGCGCCTGCCGAGCGGGCCCCGGGCGGCGTGCGGGTGACCCCCGCCGAGGCCGCCGACCTGCTCGGCATCCCGGACAGCCACCGCCGGCAGTTCGTGGAGATGACGGAAATGATCATCGCCGTCGGCGGCACCAGGCCGGAGGACCCGCGGAAGACGGCAACCGGGCGTTAGTGGGAGGGTGGCAACCGGACGGTTGTCAGGGAAGGCAACTCGCCCGTGGACGTCACCCGTTGGGCGGAGCGGTGTCACGCCGCCCGCCCTTCCCCGGTGCGCCCCGGAGCGGCCCGGCGGGGCGCCTCTGATCTGCGGCTGGGGCCGTACACAGGGGCGTCGTCCGCGTGTGCATTTGTTTTGACCGCAGCCCATGCGGTAGGTACGCTCTGACCTTGTGCCTGGGGTGTCCCTGGGCTCTCGTGCGTGCCTTCAAACCGTACGAGACGCCCGGAACCGAGCGGTCCGCACCGACTCGGCGACACCGGAATCTGCGCTACTTCCCGCCATCGGCGGGGGTCTGCAGCCTTCGACACACCCGACCGCGTGGGTCGGTGTTTGCTCCCGGGTTAGATTTATCGCGATCACAGAAACCGGAGAAACGGTGCCTACGATCCAGCAGCTGGTCCGAAAGGGCCGGCAGGACAAGGTCGAGAAGAACAAGACGCCCGCACTCGAGGGTTCGCCCCAGCGCCGTGGCGTCTGCACGCGTGTTTTCACGACCACCCCGAAGAAGCCGAACTCGGCCCTCCGTAAGGTCGCGCGTGTGCGTCTGACCAGCGGCATCGAGGTCACCGCTTACATTCCGGGTGAGGGTCACAACCTGCAGGAGCACTCCATCGTGCTCGTGCGCGGTGGCCGTGTGAAGGACCTGCCGGGTGTCCGCTACAAGATCATCCGTGGCTCGCTCGACACCCAGGGCGTCAAGAACCGCAAGCAGGCTCGCAGCCGCTACGGCGCCAAGAAGGAGAAGTAAGAATGCCTCGTAAGGGCCCCGCCCCGAAGCGCCCGGTCATCATCGACCCGGTCTACGGTTCTCCTCTTGTCACCTCGCTGATCAACAAGATCCTGCTGCACGGCAAGCGCTCCACCGCCGAGCGCATCGTGTACGGCGCCATGGAGGGTCTGCGCGAGAAGACCGGTAACGACCCGGTCATCACCCTCAAGCGCGCCCTCGAGAACGTCAAGCCCGCTCTCGAGGTCAAGTCCCGCCGTGTCGGTGGCGCGACCTACCAGGTCCCGGTCGAGGTCAAGCCCGGCCGTGCCGCCACCCTGGCGCTGCGCTGGGTCGTGGGTTACTCCCGCGCCCGTCGCGAGAAGACGATGACCGAGCGCCTCATGAACGAGCTCCTGGACGCCTCCAACGGTCTGGGCGCTGCGGTCAAGAAGCGTGAGGACACGCACAAGATGGCCGAGTCCAACAAGGCCTTCGCGCACTACCGCTGGTAGTCGCTACCCCCATCGAGAACCGAGAGAAGACTGAGCCATATGGCCACCACTTCGCTTGACCTGGCCAAGGTCCGCAACATCGGGATCATGGCCCACATCGACGCGGGCAAGACGACCACCACCGAGCGGATCCTGTTCTACACCGGTGTTTCGTACAAGATCGGTGAAGTCCACGACGGCGCTGCCACGATGGACTGGATGGAGCAGGAGCAGGAGCGCGGCATCACGATCACGTCTGCCGCGACGACCTGCCACTGGCCGCTGAACAACGTCGACCACACCATCAACATCATCGACACCCCGGGCCACGTCGACTTCACCGTCGAGGTGGAGCGTTCGCTGCGCGTCCTCGACGGTGCCGTGACGGTGTTCGACGGCGTTGCCGGTGTTGAGCCGCAGTCCGAGACCGTTTGGCGTCAGGCGGACCGCTACGGCGTGCCGCGTATCTGCTTCGTCAACAAGCTCGACCGCACGGGTGCCGAGTTCCACCGTTGCGTCGACATGATCGTCGACCGCCTGGGCGCGGTTCCGCTGGTCATGCAGCTGCCGATCGGTGCCGAGGCCGACTTCAAGGGCGTGGTCGACCTCGTCCAGATGAAGGCGCTGGTCTGGTCCGCCGAGGCCGCCAAGGGCGAGATGTACGACGTCGTCGACATCCCGGCCACCCACATCGAGGCTGCCGAGGAATGGCGCGGCAAGCTCCTCGAGGGCGTTGCCGAGAACGACGAAGAGATGATGGAGCTGTACCTGGGCGGCGAGGAGCCGACCGAGGAGCAGCTGATGGCGGCCATCCGCCGCATCACTCTCGCCTCGCGCGGCGGCGGCGACTCCGTCACCGTCACCCCGGTGTTCTGTGGCACCGCGTTCAAGAACAAGGGCGTTCAGCCCCTGCTCGACGCGGTCGTCCGCTACCTGCCGTCGCCGCTGGACGTCGAGGCTGTTGAGGGCCACGCCGTCAACAACGCCGACGAGGTCGTGAAGCGCAAGCCGTCCGACGACGAGCCGTTCGCCGGCCTTGCCTTCAAGATCATGAGCGACCCGCACCTCGGCAAGCTCACCTTCGTCCGGGTTTACTCGGGCCGCATGACGGCGGGCACCCAGGTGCAGAACTCCGTCAAGGGCAAGAAGGAGCGCATCGGCAAGATCTACCGGATGCACGCGAACAAGCGTGAGGAGATCGAGTCGGTGGGTGCCGGTGACATCGTCGCCGTCATGGGTCTGAAGCAGACCACCACCGGTGAGACCCTCTGCGACGCCGCGAACCCGGTGATCCTGGAGTCCATGGACTTCCCGGCGCCGGTCATCCAGGTCGCGATCGAGCCCAAGTCCAAGGGCGACCAGGAGAAGCTGGGTGTCGCCATCCAGCGTCTCGCGGAGGAGGACCCCTCCTTCCAGGTCCACACGGACGAGGAGACGGGCCAGACCATCATCGCGGGTATGGGCGAGCTGCACCTCGACGTGCTGGTCGACCGTATGAAGCGTGAGTTCAAGGTCGAGGCCAACGTCGGCAAGCCGCAGGTCGCGTACCGCGAGACGATCCGCAAGGCCGTCGAGCGTATCGACTACACGCACAAGAAGCAGACTGGTGGTTCCGGCCAGTTCGCCAAGGTGCAGATCGCAATCGAGCCCCTTGAGGGCGACGGTTACGAGTTCGAGAACAAGGTCACCGGTGGCCGCATCCCGCGGGAGTACATCCCGTCCGTGGACGCCGGTTGCCAGGAGGCCATGGAGTTCGGTGTTCTGGCCGGCTACCCGCTGACCGGCGTCAAGGTGACGCTGCTCGACGGTGCCTACCACGACGTCGACTCCTCCGAGCTCGCCTTCAAGATCGCCGGTTCCATGGCGTTCAAGGAGGGTGCCCGCAAGGCGTCGCCGGCTCTGCTCGAGCCGATGATGTCCGTCGAGGTCACCACTCCCGAGGACTACATGGGCGACGTGATCGGTGACATCAACTCCCGCCGTGGCCAGATCCAGGCCATGGAGGACCGTCACGGTGCCAAGCTCGTCAAGGGCCTGGTCCCCCTGTCGGAGATGTTCGGCTACGTCGGCGACCTCCGCAGCAAGACCTCGGGTCGCGCAAGCTACTCGATGCAGTTCGACTCCTACGCCGAGGTTCCGCGGAACGTCGCCGAGGAGATCATCGCGAAGGCCAAGGGCGAGTAACCGGCTCCCGTCTTCACAGGCGGAGCTCACGCTTTAGGCTTTACACCGACTGTCGGGGTGTACCACCGCAAACCGCAAGGAATGCGATGCTGCACCCCGGCGGACGGCACCCCAGCAAAGATCACCTGGCGCCGATGAGTAAGGCGTACAGAACCACTCCGTAGGAGGACCCAGTGGCGAAGGCGAAGTTCGAGCGGACTAAGCCGCACGTCAACATCGGCACCATCGGTCACGTCGACCACGGTAAGACCACTCTTACCGCGGCGATCACCAAGGTGCTGCATGACAAGTTCCCGGACCTGAACCCCTACACGCCTTTCGAGGACATCGACAAGGCCCCTGAGGAGCGTCAGCGCGGTATCACCATCTCCATCGCGCACGTTGAGTACCAGACGGATGCCCGTCACTACGCTCACGTCGACTGCCCGGGTCACGCGGACTACATCAAGAACATGATCACCGGTGCCGCCCAGATGGACGGCGCGATCCTGGTCGTGGCCGCCACCGACGGCCCGATGCCGCAGACCAAGGAGCACGTGCTCCTGGCCCGCCAGTCCGGTGTTCCGTACATCGTCGTCGCCCTGAACAAGGCCGACATGGTGGACGACGAGGAGATCCTGGAGCTCGTCGAGCTCGAGGTCCGTGAGCTCCTCAACGAGTACGAGTTCCCGGGCGACGACGCCCCGGTCGTCAAGATCTCCGCTCTGAAGGCGCTCGAGGGCGACCCGACCTGGGTCAAGTCCGTCGAGGACCTGATGGACGCTGTGGACGAGAACATCCCGCAGCCGGAGCGCGACGTCGACAAGCCGTTCCTGATGCCGATCGAGGACGTCTTCACGATCACCGGTCGTGGCACCGTCGTCACCGGTCGTATCGAGCGTGGTGTCCTCAAGGTCAACGAGACCGTCGACATCATCGGCATCAAGACCGAGAAGACCACCACCACGGTCACCGGCATCGAGATGTTCCGCAAGCTGCTCGACGAGGGCCAGGCCGGTGAGAACGTCGGTCTGCTCCTCCGTGGCATCAAGCGCGAGGACGTCGAGCGCGGCCAGTGCATCATCAAGCCGGGTTCGGTCACCCCGCACACCGAGTTCGAGGCCACGGCGTACATCCTCTCCAAGGACGAGGGCGGCCGCCACACCCCGTTCTTCAACAACTACCGTCCGCAGTTCTACTTCCGTACGACTGACGTGACCGGTGTTGTGACCCTCAAGGAGGGCACGGAGATGGTCATGCCCGGCGACAACGCCGAGATGACCGTTTCCCTGATCCAGCCTGTCGCGATGGAGGAGGGCCTGCGCTTCACCATCCGTGAGGGCGGCCGCACCGTCGGCGCCGGCCAGGTCACCAAGATCAACAAGTAAGTTCCGCTTGCTTGAGGTCTGAAAGGGCCCCGCATCCTCCGGGATGCGGGGCCCTTTCGCATGCGCGGTACGGTCATGCGCGATACGGCTATGCGCCGTACGGCAGGATCTGCCGCAGCAGGCCCCGCGGGTGGCCGCGGCGGCGCCACTCCCTCGGGTAGCCGATCGAGACCTCCTCGAAGCGCACGCCGTCGTACCAGGTCGTGCGCGGGATGTGCAGGTGCCCGTAGACCACGGCGGCCGTGTTGAACCGCCGGTGCCAGTCGCCGGTGAGGACCGTGCCGCACCACTGGGCGAACTCCGGGTACATCAGCACGTCGGTGGGCTCGCGCACCAGCGGCCAGTGGCTGACCAGCACCAGCGGCAGCGCCGGATCGTGCGCCGCCAGCCGGGCCTCCGTCTCCGTGACCCGTTCACGGCACCAGTCGTCGATGCCCGCGTACGGCTCGGGGTGCAGCAGGTACTCGTCCGTGCAGACGATGCCGGCCTCGTGCGCCTGGGCCAGGGACTGCTCCTTGGTGGCCGCCGTGGGCGTGCGGAAGGTGTAGTCGTACCCCGTGAACACGGGCGCCACCGCGACCGGCCCGCCCTCGCCCCGCCACACCGGGTACGGGTCCTCGGGCGTGGCCACGCCGAGGCCCCGGCACAGCTCCACCAGACGCTCGTAGCGGGCCCTGCCGCGCAACTGGACGGGGTCGGTGCGCGGCGTCCACAGCTCGTGGTTGCCCGGCGTCCAGACGACCTTGGCGAAGCGCCCGGCGAGCATGCGCAGGGTGCGCTCGACGTCGTCGAACCGCTCGGCGACGTCTCCCGCGACGATCAGCCAGTCGCCTTCGGTGACGGGGCGGAGGGACTCGGCGATCGGGACGTTGTCGGTCACGCCGGTGTGCAGGTCGCTGACGGCCAGCAGTGCGGGTAATTGCGCCATGCGATCAAACTACGTGGCCGCGGGCCGCCAGATCCACGGTGTGGCGTCCGTGCCCATGCCGACGGCGCACAGCCGGTGCGCCGCGTCGACCGAGAGCGAGGGCGTGCCCACGGGCAGGTACGAGCCTCCGGCCTGCACGGGGGAGCCGCCGGACGCCGCGTCGACGAGCTGCATCCGGCCGTCCATGGTGCGGCCCAGGACCATCAGCGCGTCCTTGCCGCGCTGCGGGAGCAGGGCGGCGGCCAGCGGGCCGTAGCCCGGGAAGCCGTGCAGCCCCGAGGAGCCGGCCTCCTCCGTGCCGTCGCCGCTCGCCGCGAGGCGGTAGGAGACGGGCTCCGCCGCCTCCGGGACGCGGTAGACGAGCGTGACGGCGCCGTCCGGGCCCAGATCCGCGGCGACGGGCTCGCCGCCGGGGCCCGGCAGGCCCTTGAGCGGCATGAAGCTCACCGGCTTGTCCGGGGCCTCCTGGCTCCAGTGGTGCACGGTGTCCCGGCCGATGCCGAAGACGTGGACGCGGTGGTCCTTGTCCAGCACGGCGGTGAGGCCCTCCTGGATCTCCTGGCCGTGCAGGCTCTGCCACTTGCCCCACTTGGCGTCGGCCGCGCGCATCCGGCAGGAGACGCCCTTGCCCGCGTTGCGGACGAAGACGTACACCCGGCCGTCGGGCGTGGCGACGGCGGCGGGCATGCCGACGCGGCGGCCGCGGTCGGCCTTGTGCTCGGGGTTGCCCAGGCCCTTCCAGGCCTTGAAGGCGCCGCCCGCGGCGTGCTGCTCCAGGACGACGATCTCCCGGCTGTCGGCCCGGCCCTGGCCCTCCAGCTTGGCGAAGCGCATGCCGAACAGCAGCTGCCGGCCCGCGGAGTCCCTGACCGCGGCGAGGGCGGGGGCCAGCGGCCCGCCGCCGAGGTTCTGCGGGGCGCCCCAGCGGCCGCTGCCGGCGGAGGTCTCCTGCCAGCGCACGGCCTGCAGGCCCAGGACGCCGAAGGCCTCCAGGCGGCCGGTGCGGTCGCTGAGGGCGACGGGCATGGCGCCGGGGTGGCGGTAGTGCGTGGAGCGGATCCAGCCCTTGCGGTTGGTGAGCGGCTTGTCGCCGCCCTGGCCGTAGTCGCCGCAGCCCGCGGCGTTGCCGCACTGCCAGTCGGGGGCGCCGCCGTAGTCGGCGACGAGCCGGTGCTTCTCCTCGACGATCTGCTGCGGGAGATTGTGCGGCCAGCGCTGGTTGTAGTAGCCGCGGAAGGACGTGGTGGTGAAGCGGGGCGGGTGGCCCTTGCGGCGGGTGGTGTCCGCGACCCACTGGGAGAGCGCCTTCCAGGTGAAGAGCGCCGTGGGGGTGTGGTCGCGGTGGTCCGAGCACGACCCGTAGTCGTTGTCCTTGGGGTGGGTGGCGTCGTGGACCTGGTAGTCCGGGTCCGGGTCCATGGTGTGGACCACGGTCGGTGTGTGCGTGGCCATGATCGAGGCCAGCACGTCGACCAGGGTGCTGTGCTCGTACTTGCTGACGCTGGTGCACGGCGAGCCGGTGGCGACGAGGGTCTGCATGACCGCGTAGGGGGCGTCCCAGAGCTGGGGGAGGCGGGTCATGCCGGGGGAGAGCATGGCGATGTTGAGGAAGATCAGCCGGGCCCTGCGGTTGCCGTGGGCGAGCTCGTTCGTCTCGGCCCGTACGCCGCCCGGGAGGTCCATGACGGACTTCGTCCAGGGCGTGAACCGGTCCGCGCCCAGCATCTCCGCGTAGGCCTGGCGCAGGCCCTGGTGGCGGGAGGAGGAGTAGGCGGCCTTGTCGGGCTTGCTCTTGGGCATGCCCTTGATCCAGTTCTGGCCCGCGGCCTCGCCGGCGGTGACGTACACGGAGACGACGGGGACGCCGGACTGCACGATGCGCTCGGCGTCGGGGTTCATGAAGAACAGGTCGTCGTCGGGGTGCGCCATCACCTGGAGCAGCAGCGGGCTCTCGGCGCCCACGAAGGACTGCCGGGAGGCCGGGTCGACGGCGGTGACGGGCGAGGCGGAGGGCTCGGACGGGCCGGAGCCGCCACCGCTGCACCCGGTGGCGCAGGCCGCCGTGGCCACCGCGATGCCCGCGAGGACGCTGCGGCGGGTGACGACCCCTCGCTGTGAGATGTTCAACTAACGACTCCGTCCCGTTGTGCAGCGTGCAGCCCCCGGATGCCCCCGCGTACTAGGGGGACGGCACAGGGTCCGGGCGGGTTGCCCAAGCACGCACAAAGCCTCCTCGCGATCCACAGTGTCGCCGGAACCCGGCGGGTTGGTTTGACAACTGAGCCGCTCGGGGTACCTTTTTCGGCTGCGATTGGCGTCCCTTCGGGCTCGTATGGCACACTGTTCAGGTTGCTCGGTTGAGTGCCGATGCTGCGCGCCTCCCGCCGGGAGGACTGGAAGCGAGTCCCGCAGTACTCGTCGCCCCTCGTGAGGGGCGGAAGTACGGGAATCTTCCGGGAAGTGTCAGCGGGGTACCGGCCAGGCACTCGGTGGGTGTTCTTCCCCCACAACCCCCTTGAGCAGGGATCTTCCTTCGGGGAGATCTGCTGGAAGGGGCGCGACACGCCCGACCGCGTGGGTCGGAGAGTGGAGCGGGGAGGAACGGTGCGGCCGCACAAGCCGACCGAGTTCCGGAGCGTTACGAGAGACAGGACTACGAAGTAGCCATGGCGGGACAGAAGATCCGCATCCGGCTCAAGGCCTACGACCACGAGGTCATCGACTCCTCGGCGAAGAAGATCGTCGAGACGGTGACCCGCACTGGTGCGTCGGTCGCGGGCCCGGTGCCGCTGCCCACTGAGAAGAACGTGTACTGCGTCATCAAGTCGCCGCACAAGTACAAGGACTCGCGCGAGCACTTCGAGATGCGCACGCACAAGCGCCTCATCGACATCCTCGACCCCACGCCGAAGACGGTTGACTCGCTGATGCGTCTCGACCTGCCGGCCGGCGTCGACATCGAGATCAAGCTCTGAGGTGACGCGCGAGATGGCTAAGAACATTAAGGGCGTCCTGGGCGAGAAGCTCGGCATGACCCAGGTCTGGGACGAGAACAACCGGGTTGTCCCGGTGACCGTCGTCAAGGCCGGGCCCTGCGTCGTCACCCAGGTCCGCACCAACGACAGCGACGGCTACGAGTCGGTCCAGATCGCCTTCGGCGAGATCGACCCGCGCAAGGTGAACAAGCCCCTCAAGGGTCACTTCGCCAAGGCCGACGTCACCCCGCGCCGCCACCTGGTGGAGCTGCGTACCGCTGACGCCAGCGAGTACACGCTCGGCCAGGAGATCACCGCTGCCGTGTTCGAGTCGGGCGTCAAGGTCGACGTCACCGGCAAGAGCAAGGGCAAGGGCTTCGCCGGTGTCATGAAGCGCCACAACTTCCGTGGCCTCGGCGCCGGGCACGGCACCCAGCGCAAGCACCGCTCCCCCGGTTCCATCGGTGGCTGTGCCACCCCGGGCCGTGTGTTCAAGGGCCTCCGCATGGCGGGCCGTATGGGCAACGAGCGGGTCACCACCCAGAACCTGACCGTCCACGCCGTTGACGCGGAGAAGGGCCTGCTGCTCATCAAGGGCGCGGTTCCTGGTCCGAACGGCGGCCTCGTCCTGGTCCGTACCGCGGCCAAGGGGGCCTGAGGTAACCGATGAGCACCATTGACATCCTTTCGCCGGCAGGCGACAAGGCCGGGACCGTCGAGCTCCCCGCGGAGATCTTCGACGCCAAGGTCAGCGTTCCGCTGATCCACCAGGTCGTCGTCGCGCAGCTGGCCGCTGCCCGTCAGGGCACGCACAAGACCAAGACCCGTGGCGAGGTCCGCGGCGGTGGCAAGAAGCCGTACCGCCAGAAGGGCACCGGTCGCGCCCGTCAGGGTTCGACCCGCGCGCCGCAGTTCGCCGGTGGTGGCGTCGTGCACGGTCCCGTGCCGCGTGACTACTCGCAGCGGACCCCGAAGAAGATGAAGGCCGCCGCCCTGCGCGGTGCCCTCTCCGACCGGGCGCGCCACAGCCGCATCCACGTCGTCACCGGCGTGGTCGACGGCACGGTGTCCACCAAGGCCGCCAAGACCCTGTTCGGCAAGATCTCGGAGCGCAAGAACCTGCTCCTGGTCGCCGACCGGTCCGACGAGGCCGCGTGGCTGTCCGCCCGCAACCTGCCCCAGGTGCACATCCTGGAGCCGGGCCAGCTGAACACGTACGACGTGCTCGTCTCCGACGACGTGGTCTTCACCCAGGCCGCTCTCGAGTCCTTCGTGTCTGGCCCCAAGGCCGTTGAGACCGAAGGGAGCGAGGCCTGATGACTGAGGCCGTCGTCACCAGCAAGACCTTCTCGGACCCGCGCGACCTGCTGGTCAAGCCGGTTGTCTCGGAGAAGAGCTACGCGCTGCTGGACGAGAACAAGTACACGTTCATCGTCGACCCGCGCGCCAACAAGACCCAGATCAAGCAGGCCGTCGAGGCGGTCTTCTCGGTCAAGGTCACCGGGGTCAACACGATCAACCGTCAGGGTAAGCGCAAGCGCACCAAGACCGGTTTCGGCAAGCGCGCCAACACCAAGCGCGCCATCGTGACCCTCGCCGAGGGCGACCGTATCGACATCTTCGGCGGCCCGGTCTCCTAACGGAGTCCGAGTCGTCCGGAATCGGACGAGGACTGAGAAATGGGTATCCGCAAGTACAAGCCGACGACCCCGGGCCGTCGTGGCTCCAGCGTCGCCGACTTTGTCGAGATCACGCGGTCCACGCCGGAGAAGTCGCTGGTCCGCCCGCTGCACAGCAAGGGCGGCCGTAACAACGCCGGTCGTGTGACCGTTCGCCACCAGGGCGGTGGCCACAAGCGCGCCTACCGTGTGATCGACTTCCGTCGTCACGACAAGGACGGCGTGCCGGCCAAGGTCGCTCACATCGAGTACGACCCCAACCGCACCGCGCGCATCGCGCTGCTCCACTACCTGGACGGCGAGAAGCGCTACATCATCGCTCCGCGTGGCCTGAACCAGGGCGACCGGATCGAGAACGGCCCCGCGGCCGACATCAAGCCCGGCAACAACCTGCCGCTGCGCAACATCCCGGTCGGTACGACCATCCACGCCATCGAGCTGCGGCCCGGCGGCGGTGCGAAGATCGCCCGCTCCGCCGGTTCCTCCGTGCAGCTGCTGGCGAAGGAGGGCGCCTACGCCCACCTGCGCATGCCGTCCGGTGAGGTCCGCCTGGTCGACATCCGCTGCCGCGCCACCGTCGGCGAGGTCGGCAATGCCGAGCAGTCGAACATCAACTGGGGCAAGGCCGGCCGTATGCGCTGGAAGGGCGTCCGCCCGACCGTCCGCGGTGTCGCCATGAACCCCGTTGACCACCCGCACGGTGGTGGTGAGGGCAAGACCTCCGGTGGTCGCCACCCGGTCTCGCCGTGGGGTCAGAAGGAGGGTCGTACTCGCTCGCCGAAGAAGGCGTCCAGCAAGTACATCGTCCGCCGCCGCAAGACGAACAAGAAGCGCTAGGAGCGGGTTTAGATGCCGCGTAGTCTCAAGAAGGGACCCTTCGTCGACGGCCACCTCATCAAGAAGGTGGACGCTCAGAACGAGGCTGGTACCAAGAACGTCATCAAGACCTGGTCCCGTCGCTCCATGATCGTGCCGGCCATGCTCGGCCACACGCTCGCGGTGCACAACGGCAAGACGCACGTCCCGGTGTTCGTCACCGAGTCGATGGTCGGCCACAAGCTCGGCGAGTTCTCGCCGACCCGCACCTTCCGCGGCCACGTCAAGGACGACCGCAAGTCGAAGCGCCGCTAAGCGGGGTGCGAACGACTATGACTGACACCGAAGGGACAACCATGGAAGCCAGGGCCCAGGCGCGGTACATCCGCGTCACGCCCATGAAGGCCCGCCGCGTGGTGGACCTCATCCGTGGCATGGATGCCACGGAGGCTCAGGCGGTCCTGCGTTTCGCCCCGCAGGCCGCGAGCGTGCCGGTGGGCAAGGTGCTGGACAGCGCCATTGCCAACGCCGCGCACAACTACGACCACACGGACGCTTCGTCGCTGTACATCAGCGAGGCGTTCGTGGACGAGGGCCCGACCCTGAAGCGGTTCCGTCCGCGTGCCCAGGGTCGTGCCTACCGGATCCGCAAGCGGACCAGCCACATCACCGTGGTCGTCAGCAGCAAGGAAGGAACCCGGTAATGGGCCAGAAGGTTAACCCGCACGGGTTCCGGCTCGGCATCACCACGGACTTCAAGTCCCGCTGGTACGCCGACAAGCTGTACAAGGACTACGTCAAGGAAGACGTTGCCATTCGTCGCATGATGACGAAGGGCATGGAGCGCGCCGGTATCTCGAAGGTTGAGATCGAGCGCACCCGCGACCGCGTCCGCGTCGACATCCACACCGCTCGTCCGGGCATCGTCATCGGCCGCCGCGGCGCCGAGGCCGACCGCATCCGCGGCGAGCTGGAGAAGCTGACCGGCAAGCAGGTTCAGCTGAACATCCTCGAGGTCAAGAACCCCGAGGTGGACGCTCAGCTGGTGGCCCAGGCCGTCGCCGAGCAGCTGTCCTCCCGCGTCTCCTTCCGTCGCGCCATGCGCAAGAGCATGCAGTCGACGATGAAGGCCGGCGCCAAGGGCATCAAGATCCAGTGCGGTGGCCGTCTCGGCGGCGCCGAGATGTCCCGCTCGGAGTTCTACCGCGAGGGCCGTGTGCCCCTGCACACGCTCCGCGCGAACGTCGACTACGGCTTCTTCGAGGCCAAGACCACCTTCGGCCGCATCGGCGTGAAGGTCTGGATCTACAAGGGCGACGTCAAGAACATCGCCGAGGTCCGCGCCGAGAACGCTGCCGCGCGTGCGGGCAACCGCCCGTCCCGTGGTGGCGCTCAGGACCGCCCGGCCCGTGGCGGCCGTGGTGGCGAGCGTGGCGGCCGCGGCCGCAAGCCGCAGCAGAACGCCGCTGCCGAGGCCCCCAAGGCCGAGGCCGCTGCCGCTGCTCCGGCCGAGTCCACCGGAACGGAGGCCTGACCGACATGCTGATCCCTCGCAGGGTCAAGCACCGCAAGCAGCACCACCCCAAGCGTCGTGGCATGGCCAAGGGTGGCACCGAGCTCGCCTTCGGTGAGTACGGCATCCAGGCCCTGACCCCGGCCTACGTGACGAACCGTCAGATCGAGTCCGCTCGTATCGCCATGACGCGTCACATCAAGCGTGGCGGCAAGGTGTGGATCAACATCTACCCGGACCGTCCGCTGACGAAGAAGCCTGCCGAGACCCGCATGGGTTCCGGTAAGGGTTCTCCGGAGTGGTGGGTCGCGAACGTCCACCCCGGTCGGGTGATGTTCGAGCTGTCCTTCCCGAACGAAAAGGTCGCTAAGGAGGCGCTGACCCGCGCCGCCCACAAGCTTCCGATGAAGTGCCGCATTGTTCGGCGCGAGGCAGGTGAGTCGTGATGGCCGCTGGTATCAAGGCGACCGAGCTGCGCGAGCTCAACGACGAGGACCTCGTCGCGAAGCTCCGTGAGGCCAAGGAAGAGCTGTTCAACCTCCGCTTCCAGGCGGCGACCGGACAGCTCGAGAACCACGGTCGGCTCAAGTCCGTCCGTAAGGACATCGCCCGGATCTACACCCTGATGCGTGAGCGCGAGCTCGGCATCGAGACGGTGGAGAGCGCCTGATGAGCGAGAAGAATGTGACTGAGACGAACGAGCGCGGCTTCCGCAAGACCCGTGAGGGTCTCGTCGTCAGCGACAAGATGGACAAGACCGTCGTCGTCGCCGTCGAGGACCGCGTCAAGCACGCGCTGTACGGCAAGGTCATCCGCCGTACGAACAAGCTCAAGGCGCACGACGAGCAGAACGCTGCCGGCGTCGGCGACCGCGTCCTCCTGATGGAGACCCGGCCGCTGTCGGCGACGAAGCGCTGGCGCGTCGTCGAGATCCTCGAGAAGGCCAAGTAATTTCTGAGGGTTTCCCCTCGGATAAGTTCCGCCAGGCTCGGCAGGGGCTCCTCGGAGCCCCTGCCGGGAACCGGCAGACGATCAGGAGATAGACGTGATCCAGCAGGAGTCGCGACTTCGCGTCGCCGACAACACTGGTGCCAAGGAGATCCTTTGCATCCGTGTTCTCGGTGGCTCGGGTCGCCGCTACGCGGGCATCGGTGACGTCATCGTCGCCACCGTCAAGGACGCGATCCCCGGTGGCAACGTGAAGAAGGGCGACGTCGTCAAGGCTGTCGTCGTTCGCACCGTCAAGGAGCGCCGCCGTCCGGACGGCTCGTACATCCGCTTTGACGAGAACGCGGCCGTCATCCTCAAGAACGATGGCGACCCCCGCGGCACCCGTATCTTCGGCCCCGTGGGCCGAGAGCTGCGCGAGAAGAAGTTCATGAAGATCGTCTCGCTCGCGCCGGAGGTGCTGTAAGCATGAAGATCAAGAAGGGCGACCTGGTTCAGGTCATCACCGGTAAGGACAAGGGCAAGCAGGGCAAGGTCATTCAGGCCATGCCGGCTGAGGACCGTGTTCTCGTCGAGGGTGTCAACCGGGTCAAGAAGCACACCAAGGCCGGCCAGACCGCCCGTGGTTCCAAGACCGGCGGCATCGTGACCACCGAGGCCCCCATCCACGTCAGCAACGTTCAGCTGATTGTGGAGAAGGACGGCAACAAGGTCGTCACCCGCGTCGGTTACCGCTTCGACGACAACGGCAACAAGATCCGCGTTGCCAAGCGGACGGGTGAGGACATCTGATGGCTACCACTCCGCGTCTCAAGGCGAAGTACCGCGAGGAGATCTCGGGCAAGCTGCGTGAGGAGTTCTCCTTCGAGAACGTCATGCAGGTTCCCGGCCTGACCAAGATCGTGGTCAACATGGGTGTGGGCGACGCCGCCCGCGACTCCAAGCTGATCGAGGGCGCCATCCGCGACCTCACCACGATCACCGGTCAGAAGCCGGCCGTCACCAAGGCCCGTAAGTCCATCGCGCAGTTCAAGCTGCGCGAGGGCCAGCCGATCGGTGCCCACGTCACCCTCCGTGGCGACCGCATGTGGGAGTTCCTGGACCGCACTCTGTCGCTCGCGCTGCCGCGCATCCGCGACTTCCGTGGTCTGTCCCCCAAGCAGTTCGACGGCCGGGGCAACTACACCTTCGGTCTCACGGAGCAGGTCATGTTCCACGAGATCGACCAGGACAAGATCGACCGGGTCCGGGGCATGGACATCACCGTGGTGACCACGGCGAAGAACGACGACGAGGGCCGCGCCCTGCTTCGTCACCTCGGCTTCCCCTTCAAGGAGAACTGACCGTGGCGAAGAAGTCTCTGATTGCCAAGGCCGCACGCAAGCCGAAGTTCTCGGTTCGCGCGTACACCCGCTGCAACCGCTGCGGCCGCCCGCACTCCGTCTACCGCAAGTTCGGCCTCTGCCGCGTGTGCCTTCGTGAGATGGCTCACCGTGGCGAGCTGCCGGGCGTGACCAAGAGCTCCTGGTAACAACCCACTTGGGTTGACCAGGGCTCTCGGTAAGCATCAAGGACGGCGGGGGCCCAGCCCCGACTCGCGTAGAGTTGAAGGGTTGGGTGCCCGCCGCCCATGACCGTCTTACTACGCCGTAGGTCCCCGCGCCGCACCCGTCCCGACGAAGTTCGGGGAGAGGGATGGCGCAGATAGGAAACCCCGGCGAGAGAGGCCGAAGGCCAAACATGACCATGACCGATCCGATCGCAGACATGCTGACCCGTCTGCGGAACGCGAACTCGGCGTACCACGACTCCGTGGCCATGCC
The DNA here is from genome assembly GCF_053594995.1 of Streptomyces sp. NPDC002536. Taxonomy (NCBI): domain Bacteria; kingdom Bacillati; phylum Actinomycetota; class Actinomycetes; order Kitasatosporales; family Streptomycetaceae; genus Streptomyces; species Streptomyces sp. NPDC002536. The sequence goes on along the minus strand of NZ_JBSFWU010000029.1, from coordinate 12,142 downwards.
TGCCAGCAAGATCAAGGCGCACATCGCCGAGATCCTGCAGCAGGAGGGCTACATCGCCGGCTGGAAGGTCGAGGACGCCGAGGTCGGCAAGTCCCTCGTCATCGACCTGAAGTTCGGCCCGAACCGTGAGCGCTCCATCGCGGGCATCAAGCGGATTTCGAAGCCGGGCCTGCGGGTCTACGCAAAGTCCACCAACCTGCCGAAGGTCCTCGGCGGCCTGGGCGTGGCGATCATCTCCACGTCCCACGGTCTCCTGACCGGCCAGCAGGCCAGCAAGAAGGGCGTGGGTGGGGAAGTCCTCGCCTACGTCTGGTAATCGGGAACGGAGGAAGAGCTAATGTCGCGCATTGGCAAGCAGCCCATCCAGGTTCCCGCTGGTGTGGACGTCACCATTGATGGCCGCACGGTCCAGGTGAAGGGTCCCAAGGGCACCCTGAACCACACCGTTGCCGCGCCCATCGAGATCGTCAAGGGCGAGGACGGCATCCTGCAGCTGACCCGTCCGAACGACGAGCGTCAGAACAAGGCCCTGCACGGCCTGTCCCGCACGCTGGTGGCGAACATGATCACCGGCGTGACCCAGGGTTACAGCAAGAACCTCGAGATCAGCGGTGTCGGTTACCGCGTCCAGGCGAAGGGCTCCAACCTGGAGTTCGCCCTGGGCTACAGCCACCCGATCGTGGTCGAGGCGCCCGAGGGCATCACCTTCAAGGTGGAGTCCCCGACCAAGCTGTCTGTCGAGGGCATCGACAAGCAGAAGGTCGGCGAGGTCGCCGCGAACATCCGCAAGCTGCGGAAGCCCGACCCGTACAAGGCCAAGGGCGTCAAGTACGCGGGCGAGGTCATCCGCCGCAAGGTCGGAAAGGCTGGTAAGTAAGCCATGGCATACGGTGTCAAGATTGCTAAGGGCGACGCGTACAAGCGCGCCGCCAAGGCCCGCCGCCACATCCGCATCCGGAAGAACATTTCGGGTACGGCCGAGCGCCCGCGCCTCGTCGTGACGCGTTCCAACCGTGGCATCACCGCTCAGGTGATCGACGACCTCAAGGGTCACACCCTGGCGTCGGCGTCCCACCTGGACGCGTCGATCCGCGGTGGCGAGGGCGACAAGGGTGCCCAGGCCAAGAAGGTTGGCGCCCTGGTCGCCGAGCGTGCCAAGGCCGCCGGTGTCGAGGCCGTCGTGTTCGACCGCGGTGGCAACCAGTACGCCGGGCGCATTGCCGCTCTGGCGGACGCCGCCCGCGAAGCCGGGCTGAAGTTCTAAGCCCCGGTTCCGGAGCTAGCGGACGTAACAGAGAGAGGTAATTCCAATGGCTGGACCCCAGCGCCGCGGAAGCGGTGCCGGTGGCGGCGAGCGGCGGGACCGGAAGGGCCGTGACGGTGGCGCTGCCGCCGAGAAGACCGCGTACGTTGAGCGCGTAGTCGCGATCAACCGCGTCGCCAAGGTTGTCAAGGGTGGTCGCCGCTTCAGCTTCACCGCGCTGGTCGTGGTGGGCGACGGTGACGGCACGGTCGGTGTCGGTTACGGCAAGGCCAAGGAAGTTCCGGCTGCCATCGCCAAGGGCGTGGAAGAGGCCAAGAAGAACTTCTTCAAGGTCCCCCGTATCCAGGGCACCGTCCCGCACCCGATCACGGGCGAGAAGGCGGCCGGTGTCGTGCTGCTCAAGCCCGCGTCCCCCGGTACCGGTGTTATCGCCGGTGGCCCGGTGCGCGCGGTGCTCGAGTGCGCCGGCATCCACGACATCCTGTCGAAGTCGCTCGGTTCTTCGAACCCGATCAACATCGTGCACGCCACGGTGGAGGCCCTCAAGGGACTGCAGCGTCCCGAGGAGATCGCCGCCCGTCGTGGTCTGCCGCTCGAGGACGTCGCCCCCGCCGCTCTGCTGCGGGCGCGTGCAGGGGCGGGTGCGTAATGGCTCGCCTCAAGGTCACGCAGGTCAAGTCCTACATCGGCAGCAAGCAGAACCACCGCGACACCCTTCGTTCGCTTGGTCTCAAGCGCATGAACGATGTGGTTGTCAAGGAGGACCGCCCCGAGATCCGCGGCATGGTGCAGACCGTCCGCCACCTCGTGACGGTCGAGGAGGTCGACTGACATGGCGGAGCAGAACCCGCTGAAGGTCCACAACCTCCGTCCCGCCCCGGGCGCCAAGACCGCCAAGACCCGTGTCGGTCGTGGTGAGGCGTCGAAGGGTAAGACGGCTGGTCGCGGTACCAAGGGTACGAAGGCCCGTTACCAGGTTCCGGAGCGCTTCGAGGGTGGCCAGATGCCCCTCCACATGCGTCTCCCGAAGCTGAAGGGCTTCAAGAACCCCGCCCACAAGCAGTTCCAGGTCGTGAACCTGGACAAGCTGGCCGAGCTCTACCCGCAGGGTGGCGAGGTCACGGTGGCCGGTCTGGTCGCCAAGGGCGCTGTTCGCAAGAACGAGCTCGTCAAGGTCCTTGGCCAGGGCGAGATCTCCGTGGCGCTGCAGGTGACGGTCGACGCCGTCTCCGGCTCCGCCAAGGAGAAGATCGCCGCCGCCGGCGGCACCGTCACCGAGCTCATCTGAGTTCGTTGATCTGACTACCGGGGATGTCCCATAACGGGGCATCCCCGGTTGGTCGTTCCAAGGGGGGCATGGTCGCCGGTAAGGTGGCGTGCACTGCTGTAACCTCCGTGCGGCCTGCGTCCGTACGGACTTTGACCGATACGTATTCGTCGATCCTCAAGACCGTCACCTCTCGCGTGGCTGCGTGAGAGGCGCAGGAGGCACCGTGCTCACCGCGTTCGCCCGGGCGTTCAAGACGCCCGACCTGCGCAAGAAGCTACTGTTCACGCTGGGCATCATGGTGCTCTTCAGGCTCGGGGCGCACATCCCCGTGCCGGGCGTCGACTACCGCAACGTCCAGACGTGCCTCGACCAGGCCAAGAGCGGCCAGAGCCTTTTCGGCCTCGTGAACATGTTCAGCGGTGGTGCACTGCTGCAGGTCACGATCTTCGCGCTCGGGATCATGCCGTACATCACGGCGAGCATCATCCTGCAGCTGCTCACGGTCGTGATCCCGCGCCTGGAAGCCCTCAAGAAGGAGGGGCAGAGCGGTCAGACCAAGATCACGCAGTACACGCGTTATCTGACCGTCGCGCTCGCCGTCCTCCAGGGCACCGGACTCGTGGCCACCGCCAGCACCGGTGCGCTCTTCGGGAGTTGCCCCGTCGGCAACCAGATCGTGCCCAACCACTCGATCTTCACCACGATCACGATGGTCGTCACGATGACCGCCGGCACCTGCCTCATCATGTGGCTCGGTGAGCTCATCACCGACCGCGGCATCGGCAACGGCATGTCGATCCTGATGTTCACCTCCATCGCGGCCGGCTTCCCGAGCGCCCTGTGGGGCATCAAGATGCAGGGCAAGCTGATGGGCGGCTGGCTGGAGTTCGGCCTCGTGATCCTCTGTGGTCTGGCCATGGTCGCGCTGGTCGTCTTCGTCGAGCAGGCCCAGCGCCGGATCCCCGTGCAGTACGCGAAGCGCATGATCGGCCGCCGTTCGTACGGCGGTACGTCCACCTACATCCCGCTGAAGGTGAATCAGGCGGGTGTGATCCCCGTCATCTTCGCCTCGTCGCTCCTCTACATCCCGGCGCTGCTGGTGCAGTTCACCGGGTCCAAGGCGAGCTGGGCGACCTGGGTGCAGTCCAACCTGGTCAAGGGCGACCACCCCGTCTACATCGCCACGTACTTCCTGCTGATCGTTTTCTTCGCCTTCTTCTACGTCGCCATCTCCTTCAACCCCGAAGAAGTTGCAGACAACATGAAGAAGTATGGTGGGTTCATCCCGGGCATCCGGGCCGGCCGACCCACCGCGGAGTATCTGAGCTACGTGCTGAACCGCATCACGTGGCCTGGCTCGCTGTACCTGGGCTTGATTGCGCTGGTGCCGACCGTGGCACTGGTCACACTCAACGCAAACCAGAACTTCCCGTTCGGGGGAACCAGCATCCTGATCATCGTGGGTGTCGGTCTGGAGACTGTGAAGCAGATCGAGAGCCAGCTTCAGCAGCGCAACTACGAAGGGTTCCTCCGCTGATGCGAATCGTCCTCGTCGGGCCGCCCGGCGCCGGCAAGGGTACGCAGGCCGCGTACCTCGCCAAGAATCTCGCGATCCCGCACATTTCCACGGGTGACCTGTTCCGGGCGAACATCAGCCAGGGCACGGAGCTCGGCCTGCAGGCCAAGTCGTACATGGACCAGGGCCAGCTGGTCCCGGACGAGGTCACCATCGGGATGGCCCGCGACCGGATGAGCCAGCCGGACGCGGAGAACGGCTTCCTGCTGGACGGCTTCCCGCGGAACGTCGCCCAGGCCGAGGCCCTCGACGAGGCCCTTGAGCTGGACGGCGTGAAGCTGGACGCCGTGCTGGACCTGGAGGTCCCCGAGGACGAGGTGGTCAAGCGCATCGCCGGCCGCCGGATCTGCCGGAACGACTCCAGCCACGTCTTCCACGTGACCTACAGCCGCCCGAAGCAGGACGGCGTGTGCGACGTCTGCGGCGGCGAGCTGTACCAGCGCGACGACGACAGCGAGGAGACCGTCCGCAAGCGGCTGGAGGTCTACCACACGCAGACGGAGCCGATCATCGACTACTACAAGACCCAGGGTCTCGTGGTGACGATCTCGGCCCTCGGCAAGGTCGCCGAGGTCACCGGGCGGGCGATGGACGCCCTCGAGCGCAGCTCCTGACCCTCACGGTCCGTATACGGCCGCGGTGCCCGCAAGGGCACCGCGGCCGTAGTGTTGTTCCCGACCCAGCGAACCCAGAGCCGAGAAAGGCACCCCACATGGTGGAGATCAAAACCCCCCAGCAGATCGCGAAGATGCGCGAAGCGGGGCTGGTCGTCGCCGCCATCCACGCGGCCACCCGGGAGGCGGCCGTTCCCGGTGCCACGACCAAGGACCTGGACGACGTCGCCCGCAAGGTGATCGCCGAGCACGGCGCGAAGTCGAACTTCCTGGGCTACGGCGGGTTCCCCGCCACCATCTGCACCTCGGTGAACGAGGTCGTCGTGCACGGCATCCCCGACACGAAGACCGTCCTGAAGGACGGCGACATCATCTCGATCGACGCCGGCGCGATCATCGACGGCTGGCACGCGGATGCGGCCTTCACGGCCTTCGTGGGCTCCGGTCACGCCCCGGAGCTGATCGAGCTCTCCCGGGTGACCGAGGAGTCCATGTGGGCCGGCATCGCCGCCGTGAAGAGCGGCAACCGCCTGGTCGACCTCTCCAAGGCCATCGAGGGCTACATCCGCCGCCAGCCGCGCCCGGCGAGCGGCAAGTACGGGATCATCGAGGACTACGGCGGCCACGGCATCGGCTCCGAGATGCACATGGACCCGCACCTGCTGAACTACGTCTCCCGCAAGCGCGGCAAGGGGCCGAAGCTGGTGCCGGGCTTCTGCATCGCCATCGAGCCGATGGTGAGCCTGGGGACGGCGAAGACGCACGTCCTCGAGGACGACTGGACGGTCCTGACGGACGACCTGACGTGGTCCTCGCACTGGGAGCACTCCATCGCCGTCACGGAGGAGGGCCCGCTGGTCCTCACGGCCCCTGACGGCGGCCGCGCGAAGCTGGCCGCCATGGGCATCACGGCGGCGCCGGACCCGCTGGCCTAGCGGCCGCGGTGCCGCGCCCCGCCAGGGGCGCGGGGAACTGCGCGATCAGCCACGCACGGTCTGCACTCGGCAACGCACGGAGGCCGTGGGGGTGCAATGCCGTCGCCCGGCTGCGGGCCGGGTTGTGCCCACCCGTTCCGCCCTGCGGAACGCCTGCCCACAGCGGGTGCTGCCCCCTAACCAGGTGAGGCGGGGAGCGGGTGGACGTATCACCCTCGATTAGGCTTTCCCGTTTCCCTGACGTAGACTGACGCGTCGGCTCTCGTCTATTCGCATGCCCGCGTTCCGCGCGAGTGTGTGAACACCAGAGTTGATCAAGGTAGCCGATTCGAAGGGCGAAGCGTGGCCAAGAAGCAAGGTGCCATCGAGATCGAGGGCACCGTGATCGAGTCTCTGCCGAACGCCATGTTCAAGGTGGAGCTCCAGAACGGTCACAAGGTCCTCGCGCACATCAGCGGCAAGATGCGGATGCACTACATCCGTATCCTTCCCGACGACCGGGTCGTGGTGGAGCTGTCCCCGTACGACCTGACGCGCGGCCGGATCGTCTACCGGTACAAGTAGATCTTGCCCGTAGCCCCGCCTCCCGTGGGGTGAAGGCACTGACTTCGGAGAACCTGCATCCCATGAAGGTCAAGCCGAGCGTCAAGAAGATCTGCGACAAGTGCAAGGTGATCCGCCGCCACGGCCGGGTCATGGTCATCTGCGACAACCTGCGCCACAAGCAGCGCCAGGGCTGACGCAGAACCTGCACTTCAGCAGTTTCTTCGCGCGACGCGAGCAATACGTACATACGCAGGACCCGTCCCTCTCTGTGATGGAGGGCGACACCCCCGGCTCGGAGGCCGGGGACTCGGTTCGTACCTGATACGGCGGCTGGGAGCGGTCTTGTGGAAGACCTCCGACGAGCATCTGGAGCCATTCAATGGCACGCGTTTCCGGTGTCGACATCCCGCGTGAAAAGCGCGTGGAGGTTGCACTCACCTACGTCTTCGGCATCGGCCGCACCCTGGCGAAGGAGACCCTCGCCAACACCGGTGTGAACCCGAACACCCGCGTTCGTGACCTGTCCGAGGAGGACCTGGTCAAGATCCGCGAGTACGTGGACGCCAACATCAAGACCGAGGGCGACCTGCGCCGCGAGGTCCAGGCCGACATCCGCCGCAAGGTCGAGATCGGCTGCTACCAGGGTCTGCGCCACCGTCGTGGCCTGCCCGTCCACGGCCAGCGCACCAGCACGAACGCCCGTACCCGCAAGGGCCCGCGTCGCGCCATCGCCGGCAAGAAGAAGCCGGGCAAGAAGTAGTCCTCAGCGGACGCTTGACCACGCGGTCTTCGCTGTAGGACCGACCACCTCCCGTAGGAGTAAGAGATGCCCCCCAAGGGTCGTCAGGGCGCTGCCAAGAAGGTGCGCCGCAAGGAAAAGAAGAACGTCGCTCACGGCCACGCGCACATCAAGAGCACGTTCAACAACACCATCGTTTCGATCACCGACCCCACGGGCAACGTGATCTCCTGGGCCTCCGCCGGCCACGTCGGCTTCAAGGGCTCGCGCAAGTCGACCCCGTTCGCCGCGCAGATGGCCGCCGAGTCGGCCGCGCGTCGCGCGCAGGAGCACGGCATGCGCAAGGTCGACGTCTTCGTCAAGGGTCCCGGCTCCGGCCGTGAGACCGCGATCCGCTCCCTCCAGGCCACGGGCCTCGAGGTCGGTTCGATCCAGGACGTCACCCCCACCCCGCACAACGGCTGCCGTCCGCCGAAGCGTCGCCGCGTCTGACGCGCCGGCCGCTTCGCGGTTGCCTTGAGAGTGTGGGCGGTACGGCTCTTCGGAGCCGTGCCGCCCGTACCCTTGTAGTACCTCAGGACATCAAATAGTGGGTGTCCATGACTGAAGGATCCTTCGCATGCTGATCGCTCAGCGTCCCTCCCTGACCGAAGAGGTCGTGGACGAGTTCCGTTCCCGGTTCGTCATCGAGCCGCTGGAGCCGGGCTTCGGCTACACCCTCGGCAACTCCCTGCGTCGTACGCTCCTCTCCTCGATCCCGGGTGCGGCGGTCACGTCCATCCGCATCGACGGTGTCCTGCACGAGTTCACCACCGTGCCGGGCGTCAAGGAGGACGTCACCGACCTCATCCTCAACATCAAGCAGCTGGTCGTCTCCTCGGAGCACGACGAGCCGGTCGTGATGTACCTGCGCAAGCAGGGCCCGGGTCTGGTCACCGCCGCCGACATCGCCCCGCCGGCCGGCGTCGAGGTGCACAACCCCGACCTGGTCCTGGCGACCCTGAACGCCAAGGGCAAGCTGGAGATGGAGCTGACCGTCGAGCGCGGTCGCGGCTACGTCTCCGCCGTCCAGAACAAGCAGGTGGGCCAGGAGATCGGCCGTATCCCGGTCGACTCCATCTACTCGCCGGTTCTCAAGGTCACCTACAAGGTCGAGGCGACCCGTGTCGAGCAGCGCACCGACTTCGACAAGCTGATCGTCGACGTCGAGACCAAGCAGGCCATGCGCCCGCGCGACGCCATGGCGTCCGCCGGCAAGACCCTGGTCGAGCTGTTCGGTCTGGCCCGCGAGCTCAACATCGACGCCGAGGGCATCGACATGGGCCCGTCCCCGACGGACGCCGCCCTGGCCGCCGACCTGGCGCTGCCGATCGAGGAGCTCGAGCTCACCGTTCGGTCCTACAACTGCCTCAAGCGCGAGGGCATCCACTCCGTGGGTGAGCTCGTCGCCCGCTCCGAGGCCGACCTGCTCGACATCCGCAACTTCGGTGCGAAGTCGATCGACGAGGTCAAGGCGAAGCTGGCCGGCATGGGCCTGGCCCTCAAGGACAGCCCGCCCGGATTCGACCCGACCGCTGCCGCCGACGCGTTTGGCGCCGACGACGACGCGGATGCCGGGTTCGTCGAGACCGAGCAGTACTAAGAGCTCGGGACCGACCGACGGTTCTCGGGTGCGGGTGCGCTGTGCTTGATCGCGCAGTTCCCCGCGCCCCTTCCGGGGCGCCCCTGCGGGGCAGCCCCGGATCTCCGACGGACAACCGTCTGCTCGGATACTGACTCCGGTACCTGACACGGCCGGGGCAGACACCTAGGAGAAACACCATGCCGCGTCCCACCAAGGGTGCACGTCTCGGCGGCTCCGCCGCGCACGAGAAGCTGCTGCTGGCGAACCTCGCCAAGGCGCTGTTCGAGCACGGCCGCATCACGACGACCGAGGCCAAGGCCCGCCGCCTGCGCCCCGTCGCCGAGCGTCTGATCACCAAGGCGAAGAAGGGCGACATCCACAACCGTCGCCAGGTGCTGCAGACGATCACGGACAAGGGCATCGTTCACGTGCTCTTCACCGAGATCGCTCCGCGCTTCGCCGAGCGTCCGGGTGGCTACACCCGTATCACCAAGATCGGCAACCGTCGTGGCGACAACGCCCCGATGGCCGTGATCGAGCTGGTCGAGGGCGAGATCGCCAAGAAGGCGACCGTCGCCGAGGCCGAGGCCGCCACCAAGCGTGCGGTCAAGGAGTCCGAGGCTGCTGCCGAGGCTCCGGCCGAGGAGTCGAAGGACGCCTGACGCACTTCGTGTGTCAGGACGGGCCCGCCCCTTTCGGGGGCGGGCCCGTCCCGCATTTGTGGAAGGAAACTCTGCGGTGAGTGACGAGGTGGAGCCCGGCAAGGTCCGGGTGCGGCTGGACCTGTCGTACGACGGCAAGGACTTCTCGGGCTGGGCCAAGCAGCGCGAGGGGCAGCGCACGGTCCAGGGCGAGCTGGAGGACGCGATCCGGACGGTGACGCGTTCGTCCGAGACGTACGAACTGACCGTCGCCGGGCGGACGGATGCAGGGGTGCACGCCCGCGGGCAGGTCGCGCACGTCGACCTGCCGGCCGAGGTGTGGGCCGAGCAGCAGGACAAACTGATGCGCCGGCTGGCCGGACGGCTCCCGCACGACGTCCGTGTGTGGAAGGTCGCGGAGGCCCCTGCCGGTTTCAACGCGCGCTTCTCCGCGGTCTGGCGGCGCTACGCCTACCGGGTGACGGACCATCACGGCGGCGTCGACCCGCTGCTGCGCGGTCATGTCCTGTGGCACGACTGGCCGTTGGACGTCGACGCGATGAATGCCGCTGCGGAGAAGCTCGTTGGCGAGCACGACTTCGCGGCGTACTGCCGCAAGCGCGAGGGCGCCACCACCATCCGCACGCTCCAGCAGCTGAGTTGGGTGCGGGACGCCTCCGGCGTCATCACCGCGACGGTGCGGCGCCGAGGTCGGTTTTGTGCGGTTCCTTGACGGCCGGAGGCGCGGCCAAGTTGCCGTGCTGGTCGAGGATTTTGCCCTCGGGGCTGAGGACGCGGGGCTCGCCCTGGGGCGTGGTGTACTTCAGGCCCTCGGGAGTGGAGACCAGAGGTCCGGGGTGTTCGGATGTGCCCTTGAGGAAGTCGGCAGTCGGGCCGGTGCGCAGGTCCTTCATCCCGGACATCAGGTCGCCGACCTGGAGCTTGACGAACTCGCCCGCCTTGCCGACATACGTCATCGGGTCCACGAGCCGGCCCGTTTTGCCGAGGGCGTTCGCCAGCTTCGCAGCGGCGCTCACCTTGCTCGCCGCACCCACCTCGCCCGCCTCGCCGGCCTTGGACGCGAGGCTGCCCGCCTTGCCGAGCTTGAGGAAGGAGCCGGCGCCGAGGGTGAGGACGTTGAAGGCGACGGTGCCGCCTGCGCGGGTCGGGTTCTTGTCCCACTCGTCCCAGGCGACGAGCGACTTGCCGAAGTCGCGGAGCGCCTTCTTCTGCTTGTCCGTGTCGCTGTGGTCCGTCGGGCCGAACATCTTGTCCATGGCCCAGTCGTAGGGGGTCATGATGTACGCGCTGACGCCGCCGAAGACGTTACCGATGCCGGTCCACGTCTTCTTGAACGTGTCCCAGTCGAAGACGTTGACCATGTTGCCGAGGCCCTTCAGGGTGCCCCAGACACCGTCCACGAAGAAGCCTTTGAGGGCGCTTCCCACGTGGTCGGTCGTCCAGTGCCAGGCCGCTTCCACGCCCGTGTACTTGCGCTTGTCGACCTTGCCCCAGGGCGTGTCGTCGGCCTTGGCCGCGTCGTCCGCACTGACGCCGTACATGCCCTTCTTGTGGGAGCCGTCGTCGGTCGTCCACTTGGTACCGGTGCCGGCCACGCCGCTGATCGTGTTGGCGGCCTTGCGCTCGGCCTCCTGGAACTGGCCCCAGACCCGGCCCACTTCGTGGATCAGACTGGCGTTCTTGTCGACCTTGCCCTGGTCCTTCTGCCAGTCCTTCTTGCCCTCGACCGACTTGCAGAACGCCTCCGCCTGGGCCTTCAGCTCGCTCATGCGCGTCACGAGCGGACGAGCGTCACTGGCGAACGTCGACAAGGCACTGCTGACCGACTCCAGCTTGCCGGCGAAGGTGTCCGCGCCGTCGCGTACCGGCAGCGTCGTCGCGAACAGCTTCTCCGCCTCGGGGGCGGTGTAACAGGACTTGAGGCCCTGGAACTTGCTGTGGACGTCCCCGCCCGTCGTGCGGATGTCGGACGCAGCCTTCTTCAGCGTGCCGGCGTCCTTCTCCAGCTGCTCCAGATCGCCGGAGAAGTCCGGAATGGAACTGACGTCGATCACTTGCCGCCGCCCTTTCCGTCCGAACCGTCCTTGCCCAGCGGGGGCAGCTTCGGCGCACTCAGGGCGTCCTTCTGGGCGTCCTCAGCCATCTTGAGGTCACCGGCGATGTACTCCTCGGTCGCCTTCACCGCACCACTGATGGACTTGCCCGCCCGGGCGGGCAGGAACTGCAGATCCTTCATCGTGGAATCCGCGAATTCCTGCAGTGCTGCCGCGACCGGACCGGGCGTGCCGCTCTTCGGAGCGACCCCCGGGGCCATCGTGCCCGCGGACTTCGCCGCACTCGCCATGCTGTTGCCGTAGGTCGTGAACTCACCCTCGAACTTACCCGCGGCAGTGTCGGTGTCGCCGAGCACCGTCCGCACAGCCTCGACCCGAAGATCCCAACTGGACACGAAATACCCCCGTATTTCCCTGAATTACCGTGACGCGCTACGTCAGCCGATGCCGTCGACGGCAGCCTTGGCCTTCGCCAGCGTCGACTGCGCCGTGCCGTCGTTCTTCTCCATCGTGTTCCGGAGAAGGTTGATGATCTGGCGGACCTCGTGCGCCGCGCTCTGCCAGCGCAGTTCCTTGCCGTGGTACTGGTCCGAGACACCATCGGCCTGGAAGTCCGCCATCGCGGCCTTCACCGCGGCGTCACGGTCGTTCAGCACCGACTCCAGGCGGGAGATGATGCCCTGGAGGGAACCCTGCACCTCGCCCGAAGCACCTGTGTCGTAGCTACGACGGTCTGCGTTCGCCATGATCCTGATCCCCCGTTTTCCTAGCGGCCCGAGAAGCGGGCCGCGTCGAAGTTCGCCGACGCCATCTGCTGACGCGCGTTGTCCGCCGACTCCTGGTCACCCTGACCGAACG
>NZ_JBSFWU010000028.1:0-74482 GCF_053594995.1 Streptomyces sp. NPDC002536 | reverse complement strand
GCCCGTGCCGCGGCGGGGCCCGAGAGCCCGGCGGCGGCCTGCGGCTCGTGGCCCTGCGGCCCGGGCACGTACCCCATGGCCGGCCCGCCGCCCGCGAGGGCACCCGCGCCCCGCTCCAGCCGGTCGAGCCGGGCCCGCACCGACTGCTCGTCGTCGAAGGCTGCGGGCAGCAGCACCCGCGCGCAGATCAGCTCCAGCTGCAGCCGGGGGGAGGTGGCGCCGCGCATCTCGGTCAGCCCCTGGTTGACCAGGTCGGCGGCGCGGCTGAGCTCGCCCGCGCCGAAGACCGAGGCCTGGGCCTGCATCCGCTCCAGGACGTCCGCGGGGGCGTCGATCAGCCCCTTCTCCGCCGCATCCGGCACCGCGGCGAGGATCACGAGATCGCGCAGCCGCTCCAGCAGGTCGGCGACGAAGCGCCGCGGGTCGTTGCCGCCCTCGACGACGCGGTCGACGACCTCGAAGGCCGCGGCGCCGTCGCCCGCGGCGAACGCGTCCACGACGGCGTCGAGCAGCGAGCCGTCCGTGTACCCCAGGAGGGACGTCGCCATGGCGTACGTCACACCGTCCTCGGCGGCACCGGCCAGCAGCTGGTCCATGACGGACATCGAGTCACGCACGGATCCCGCGCCGGCCCGCACGACCAGCGGCAGCACGCCGTCCTCGACGGGGATGGCCTCGCGCCCGCACACCTCGGACAGGTACTCGCGCAGCGTGCCGGGCGGGACGAGCCGGAACGGGTAGTGGTGCGTACGCGACCGGATCGTGCCGATGACCTTCTCGGGCTCGGTCGTCGCAAAGATGAACTTCAGGTGCTCCGGCGGCTCCTCGACCACCTTCAGCAGGGCGTTGAAGCCCGCCGAGGTGACCATGTGCGCCTCGTCGATGATGTAGATCTTGTACCGGCTGGCGGCGGGCCCGAAGAAGGCCTTCTCGCGCAGCTCACGGGCGTCGTCCACGCCACCGTGCGAGGCGGCGTCGATCTCGATGACGTCGATCGAACCGCGCCCGTTGCGCGCGAGGTCGATGCAGGACTGGCACTCGCCGCAGGGCGTGGGCGTCGGCCCCTGCTCGCAGTTCAGGCAGCGCGCGAGGATGCGCGCACTCGTCGTCTTGCCGCAGCCGCGCGGGCCGCTGAACAGGTACGCGTGATTGACCCGGTTGTTCCGCAGGGCCTGCTGCAACGGCGTGGTGACATGCTCCTGCCCGATGACCTCGGCGAAGGACTCGGGACGGTAGCGGCGGTAGAGCGCGAGGGACGACACACCTACGACGATATCGGGCCCCACTGACAAGTGGTCTCCCTCACAGATTCCCGGCCCCCGGCCCCCTCGCCGCACCCCGGAAACACAAGGGCCCCCCACGCACCCGCCAGAGCCCACTTACCCTTGCTGCCTTCCGGCCCTGGGGGAGTTCGGTGAGATAGCGCCACGTGAGGGGCTTGCCCCCACCCTAGCGGATCCCAGGGGGTGCGGAACCACCCCCGGTGCCCGAAGATCGCCCCCTCGGGGAACGGGTTCGCGAGCACTGCTCTGAGTCTTGTATTGTTTGCCGCGGAGGATTCGCCTAGAGGCCTAGGGCGCACGCTTGGAAAGCGTGTTGGGGGCAACCCCTCACGAGTTCGAATCTCGTATCCTCCGCCAGTGCCTCACCGGGCACGATGTCGAAGGGCCCCACCGTTCGCGGTGGGGCCCTTCGACGTTCTCCGTCTCAGTTTCCGTCTCGTTTGCTCTCGGCGCGGCTTCCTGCTGTCTCGCTTCCGGCGCTCTGGGACGGTCCCCACAGGAGGCCGCCGACCTTGTCGGCGGTGTCTCTCAGTACACGTCCTGTGAGGTGCTGGTACCGGCGACGCATCCGCGCAGACTGGCCCGGCTCCCAGCCCATGAGGGCGTCGACCACAACATCAGGCACACCGAGGATCAGCAGGACGGTCCCGGCGGTGTGACGGGCATCATGCAGCCGCCCGTCCCGCACGCCCGCCGCCTGCAATAAGTCCTTCCACTGGTGGTAGTCGGTGTTCGGATTCAGGGGCTCGCCCGTGGGCGACGTGAACACGTACCCCTTGTCGGCCCACAGCTGCCGCGCAGTCTCCCGTTCACGCTCCTGGGCTTCCTTGTGGAGCTGGAGGAGCTTCACCAGTTCCTCGGGGAGTCCGATCGCCCGCTTGCCCGCTCTCGACTTGGTCGGCTTGGTCTCCCGCCGCACGCTCACGCGCTGGGGGCAGTAGCCGGCCTTCCTGCCACACATGCCCCCGCAACCGTGCTCGTAGCGGGGACGCAGTCGACCGCGCTTCACCTGGATCACTCCGCTGCCCAGGTCAACGTCGGCCCACTGCAGGCCGAGCACTTCTCCTTGCCGCAGCCCGAGGGCGAGCGCGATGACCCAGCGGGCCGCGTTGCGCTGCTTCTGGGCTTCCTGCAGGAGCCGTTGCACCTCCTCGACCGTGTACGGCTCGACTTCCTCCTCTTCGATCTTGGGAGCCTTGGCGATGGATGCCGGGTTGGAGGTGGTGTGCTTCCGGCGTACAGCCTCGTTGAGCGCGGTACGGATTGTGCGGTGTGCCTGGTGGGCCGTACCGGCCGAGCTCCCGTTCTTCCGCATCTTCTTGTAGAAGCGCTCCAGGTGCTCCGGCTCCAGGCGCTCCAGGCGGTGAGCACCGAGTCCGGGGATCAGGTGGTGGTAGACCGCGACTCGATAGCCGTCGATGGTGTTCTCACCGACGCTCGGGGCCGCGATGTTCTCGACCCAGTGCGTCAGCCACTTCTTGACCGTCCATCGTTGACCAGCCTTGGGCACGGCACCGTCGTCACGCTTCTTTTCCAGCTGCCGCACGGCCTTGATGGCTTCGGCCTCGGTCTTCCGCTCGACATGCCTGCGGTCGGGGCTGCCGTCGTCCCGGACGCCGACGGTGACCCTGCCGTGCCACTTGCCGTCCTTGCCCAAGTAGATCGACGACGCACCGTTCGGGCGTCGGGTGCGCTTCCTCGGTTCCTCTGCCACGGCTCCCCCTCAGGCCACGCGCGGGGCATCGTCGCCACGCTGGATCCGGGCTACGTACTCGCTCAACGCCTCTACCGGAACGCGGCGCAGGCGGCCGATGGTGACCGACCGGACTGCACCAGATGAGACCAGTGCGAACATCCTGGTGCGTCCGATGCGGAGGCGACGCGCGGCCTCCTCCACGGTGAGCACGATGAGCTCCTGGTCGTCGTGCCGCTCGGTCACTGGTCCCCCTTCAGGGTTGTCCGGTCGCAGGTGGGGTGCATGGTGTACCCGGCGTCGTTGAGGGCACTGGAGAGCGGGCCACGGCAGATGTCACAGAGAGTGATAGCTGGCCAGACAGGACCGGAGAGGAGCCGCATTGCAGCGTCCCCAGCGTTCCCAGCGTCCTCCTGGGCCTGTGAGCTGGGCTGATGCGGGGACGCTGGCGCGGGCCTCAGCGTCCCCGTAGCGTCCCCCAGCGTCCCCGCGGCGCCGGAGGGGGCCGCTGGGGCCTCTGTAGCGTCCCCGCGTTCCTGCTGGTCAGAGAGGGGCGGGGACGCTGGGAACGCTGGGGACGCTGTTTCGCACCTTCTCTCCGGTGTGGCCGTGATCCGGTAGAGCCGCTGTTTCTTGGGCCTCGGTCCTCGCTGTGAGTCATCGACCTCGATGCCGATCGTGCGCAGCGCTGGGGCGAGGCGCTTGAGCTGTCCGCCGGCGCGGGTGGCGTCCTTGGGCCAGCGGCGCGGCAGCTTCTCCGGTGTCTCGACGGTCTCCAGGATCTGTCCGGCCGTCAGGGTCAGGCCGTTCGGGCCGGAGGCGTCGACAAGCTGGACGACGGCCTGGGCAAACGGCTCGCCTTCCAGCACATCGGCTACCGCGTCGCGGGCAGTGGCCTTGTACGACTCCAGCGTGCTCCAGCCGGTCACCGTGTCCACGGCTGCGAGCACGCGAGCGAAGTCGGCCATGCGTGGACGCTCGTCGAGCTGCACCGCGGGCAGTTCCTTCAGTACCCGCGCCAGGAGATCGAAGAGGCTGGCCAGGATCGCCGCGTGCGCGTCCTCGTACGCGGCGTCCAGTTCGGCTTCCTCCCGCCGCTTGTGGTCGGGGATCAGGCGCAGCTCGATGGTGAGCATCCGTTCGGCCAAGTCACCGTTGAGAGCACCCACATCGATCGTGGTCATCGCCAGGACGCGGCGGAACTCGAGGACCACCACGTCGTCGTCGGAGTACAGGGCCCGGTCGACTACTCCGTCCCCGGTCACTGCCCGGCACAGCGCATCGGAGAGCCAGTCGGGAATCAAGCTGATGTTGTCGATGCACAGCGCCCAGGAGTTGAACGCTTGCACCGACCACGACTTGATGTCCCGCGGCGCGGTGCGTTTGGGTGCTCCGGACGGGTCGATGATGCCGATCACCATCGCTGCGCCCTTCGACTTGCCGGTGCCCTGCTCCCCGCGGAAGGTCAGGATCGGGTGGGGCAGGTCCGGGATGAACGCTGCGACCATCCACGCCACCAGGAGGTGAAAGCCCTCCTCGGTGGTGTTCAGCAGGGAGCGCAGTGCCGCCAGGCCATCGCCGTCGTGCCACGGCTCGGGCAACGGCTTCATGGCCCCGGACCGGCGGAAGGCCACCGGGGAGGAAGGCCGGCGCTGCCAGCCGTCCGGGCCGATGTCGACGCAGCGGCCGTCGCTGGTTCCCAAGTCCACGATGATGCGCCCGTCATGACGAGCCAGGCGCAGGAACGGGGTACGTGGCTCGGCCTTCGCCGCCAGGGCCTCCAGGACCGTCATCGCGTCCGCGAGCGGGCCTTGCGAGGGCACCTTGCCGTCGTAGGCATCGGTGTAGAGACGGGCCAGATGCGAGCGCAGTCCGGCCTTCCCACGCAGCGGCTGCGCGATGTTCGGCCCGTCAACAGGGACGCCGTAGGGGCGCCCGTCGGCGGAGACGAACAGCTCGTACCGCTCCCGTGCCAGGGCCACCAGTTGGGATGCCTGGGACGGGCCCTTCTGATCCGGGTCGACGCCGTTCGCCGCCAGGATCTGCCGTGCCAAGTGGTGGGTGCTGCCGTTCATCGGCCGCTCCGAGCCGGACGGGAGCCGACGGCACGCCTGCTGGGGGCACTCCCCCGGCGGCGTCGGCGGGGCTGCGCTTCGGGCTCGAAGTGCTTCTGGATCTGGTTGAGATGCTTGGTGACAGCCGCCCATACGGCAGGCTGCCGCTCGTCGGGAAGCTTGCTGATGGTGGCACGCAGGTGTTCCCAGGACACCGCGCATCGCGCGGCAGGGTTAGAGGCCGCGGCGGCCTGCTGCGCCCAGTAGGCCGCCTGCCGCTGAGCACGGGTGATCTGTCGGTCGGGCATGGTGAGGAGACTCCTCGGAAGCGCTCGGGAAGGGTGGCGCGGAAGGGCTGCCGGAAGGGTCACGAGCAGTACCGCGCAGGGGTGTTGGAAGGGCTGCCGCGCCGGGTTACCGGTAGGGCTACCGGCGTGGCAGCAACGAGGGGGAACGGAAGGGGGCTACCCGCGACTGCTGATCGCTGCGGGTAGTGGTGCCGCTGTCCCACCGCGCAGCGAGACCATGGCAGCAGTGAGCTGCTGCACCACCGACTCCAGAGCCGTCACCTGGGCGCGCAGCCCGTCGGACTCCGGCCCAGGCCGCGGCTCGGTGAAGCCGAGTTGCTCGGGGGTGGACCGGTAGATGGCGCACAGCAGCACCTGGTAGGCACTGCCCGGACGTGTCTCCCCGTGCTCCCAGCGATGCAGGTACTGGACTACCGATTGCTCTGCAGCCACGTTCCAGCCCCACGCTTGGGCCGTCAGCAGCAATGCGCGGGCCGCCTTCGTCAGTGAGTAGCCCCGCGCCCGCCGTGCAGCAGCCAGCGGCGAGTCCGCACCGCCCAGTGGACTCATCAGCGGCTCCGGTCCGGCATCCAGACGCTCTGCCGCCTCCAACGCCGCTGCCTCCGGCTCCGCCCCGGTCTCGACGAAGCCGAGCTGCTCAGGCGTGACCCCGTAGATGGCGCAGAGCAGCCGACGATAGGTCTCGCGAGGACGGTTCTCCTCGTGCTCCCATCGGCGCAAATACCCGACCAGCGATTGCTCAGCGGCGATGGTCCAGCCCCACTGCTCCGCCAGGAGCGCCATGGCCCGTGCCGCGTTCTTGATCGAGAGTCCGCGAGCCCGGCGTGCCGCCGCCAGCGGCGAGTCCGCACCGCCCAGCGGCAGCGCGGCGGACGCCTGCGAACTGGTCTGTCCCTTTTCCGGAGCGAGCGTCGTCATCACGACACCTCCCCGTCCAGCACCAGGTCAGCACCGAGGAGACGGGCGAACTCCCGCAGCGCCGCCCGCGAGATACGAATCGTTCCGCGCCCCGTACCGACACGGAACGACCGCAGTCGGCCGCTCCCCACCTCCCGGTACACCGTGGACGGATGAACCCCCAGAAGCCGCGCGACGTCGCCCACGCGTAGCGGCTGGTCGGGCAATGTCAGCTGAGGAGCAGGGGAGATACCCTGGTTTTGCATCGTCGGACCCCCAAAGTCTCGATGCTCCGGCCCCGGCGGGCACCACCCCGCCGGGGTCTTTCTGTATGCCGCCGTGGCGCGCAGCCTGCAGCGACAACCGCAGATCTCTCAGGATCTGCAGCTTCTGCACTTATTTATAGAAGTAGCCTGAGCGGCCGTCAACACCGCTGCACGGCCGAGGACTTAACGTGCAGGTAGGTCGTAGTCCAGGCGATAGAGATCGGCTGCGAGCACCGTGTCGCAGACCTCAACAGGCTTGTCATCAGCAGCAAATGCGGTCCGGACAAGCGTCAGGACCGGAGTGCCGGAAGCAAGCTGCAGCGCCTTGACCTCCTCAGGCGACGGCATCCGCGCCCCGACCTCCTCCTTGAACCGCTCCAAGCGGTAGCCCTGCTCTTCCAGGCGTGCGTAGATCCCGCCCGGACCAGGGTTGGGCTCAACCATGGCCGTCCCCTTGGCCAACGCCCACGGAATGTACGAGGTGGCCATCTCCGTCGGGTGCCCGTTGCTCAGGTACCGTCGGCGGCGAACGAGCACCTTCGCCCCGCGGCGCAAGTTGAGGAGCCCTGCGATCTCTTCAGGCGCGTCACTGGGGCCCACGAAGTAGACCTCGACCTCGGGCCGTACCCCTGACGCCTCCGACTCGGCGAGGTAAGCGGCCTTGCCTTCGTCACGGTGCCTCCGCAGAAAGCGGTCCGAGGCAAGTCGACGAATCCGCGGACGCTCCCGGACGAAGACCCCCCGCCCCTGCTGCGAGTGAACGAGACCTTCGCTCTTGAGCAGATTCAGCGCCTGCCGGATCGTCCCCTGAGACACCTCGAACTGCGCGATCAGCTCTGCCTCGCTCGGCAGACGAAGGCCAGGCTGGAACTCGCCTGCCTTGATGGCGGCCCGCAGCTGGTCAGCGATCTGCTTGTACGCGGGACGGTCGCTCGCCGGATCCAGGGAGTGCAGCATGGGCGTAGTAGCTCCTAGGGTTGTCCAGTCGTCTGCAAGAGTACGAGGAGATCCTGATGCCCCAAGCCGCACCGCGTCACTCCGTGAGCGTCGCCGGCGCCGTCGTCCGCGAGGACGGTCGAGTACTGGCTATCCAGCGGGCGGACAACGGGCGCTGGGAACCACCGGGCGGAGTGCTCGAAATCGGTGAAACGGTCGAGGCTGGCCTGCGCCGCGAAATCCTCGAGGAGACGGGCTTGGTCGTAGAGCCGGAAGCTCTGACGGGTGTCTACAAGAACATGCGCGCCGGAGTCGTCGCGCTCTTCTTCCGTTGCCAGGTCACTGGCGGGGCGGCGACGGTGACCAACGAGACCCAGGCGTTCCGCTGGCTCGACCCGAGCGAGATCAAGGGGTACATGAACGAGGCGTACGCGGTCAGAGTGCTCGATGCACTCGACGCCGCAGGCCCGCACGTTCGGTCCCACGACGGGACCCAGCTCCTCCCATAGGGGCCGTCCCCACACCCCCGCAGCAACCGCTGCGCTACTGGAACTTCCCTTTTAAGGGAAGTCACGAAGTGTGACCGTTGCTGGGCCTGACGCGTCAGACGCGTCAGAAACCCGTCTGACGCTCGGCGGCCCCATTGCACGGGTCACACGCTCGCGCGTACGCGCGCGAGGCGTCTGACACCTACCTGACGCCTGATCTTGAGCAAGCCTGACGGCTCTGACGCCTCAGCCTTCGCCACGCTGCGTGATAGGCGACGGGAGCAGAACGCTGTTCCCCGACGCACCCCGGCGTGCCCGGCCGTCTCAGTTTCCGTCTCGTTCATCAGCGTCCAGCAGGGTTCAGCGAGACGCACAGCCGACCTCAAACGCGAGGCCATCCCGTATTCGAACTAACCCGAACACCGCTGCGCAGACTTGGAAAGCGTGTTGGGGGCAACCCCTCACGAGTTCGAATCTCGTATCCTCCGCCAGTGCCTCACCGGGCACTTGAAGACCCCGACCGGGAAACCGGCCGGGGTCTTCTGCGTTCCGTGGTTGCAGTTTTGGTTGCAGTTGACCGACTCGGAACAGCGGAAGGGGTCCTACTGACGTCAGTAGGACCCCTTCGACGCAGCCTGCCACTACCTACGCGGGCCGCCCGCCGATCGTCAGCGGCTCCACCTGTCCCAGATCCACGTGACCGTCGTCACGACCACGGCGCCGAGCATCCGCTCCACCTCGTTGCCGATGCCGGCGCTGTACCCGGCGCCATACCCGACGGCGATCGCGGCGACGATGATGTCGTACCTCGGCGGACGCTCACCTTCGGACTGGGCACTCTGCATACTGGACACAGTTCTCCTCTGTAGAAGGGGTAGGACCCTCCGCCGGGACCCGTGGCTCCGTGGAAAGTGACGCGGGTACCGGCGGAAGCTTGTGAGTTAGGGCGCCTCGCTGCCCTCGGCCGGGAGTTGCATCGCGTCCTCGTCCCCGACCTCGTCGCTGACGAGTTCGCCCAGCTTGACCATCAGGTCGTGGCGCTGATCCTCCGACAGGCCACGGTAGGCACGCCATGCAAGCTCGGCACGGGAGCTGGGGCGTCGCCCCATGGCCATCCAGGCGAGCAGGAGGGACCGCTCCCTGGGGGACAGCCCCTCCAGCCGAGCCCAGACGGCATCTGGGTTGGGCGGCGAGGCAACTTGCAGGAACGGTTCCATGCGGATCGCTCGATGAGCCACCTCGATCGCCTTGGGCCGTAGCTGCAGCTCTGCCCGGACTACTGGATCCCAGATCTCTTTGCCCGCCCGAACGAAGAGCAGTTCGCTCGGCTGCAAGGTCACCCGCGTGCGGTGCGTCTCGATCACCCAGTCGTCTTCACGCAGATCCCTCATCCGCCGATCCGCCTGCGCGGATCCCGGCAGCGCCTCCTTCAGCTGGCTCATAGTGAAGGTGTTCCCCTCGCCCACCTCAGCGAGAAGCCACAGGGCCACCCGGACCTTCGTGCCCAGTTTCTGGTCATGCCAGTCAGGGCGCGGGGCAACCTCACTTCCCACCACAGGCGTACACCTCCTCCCAGCAGCACCTCGGCACCGCCGGACGTTGAACCAACGCGATCACCCAATCACATCGCGGCAGGATTAGGCAAGAATCGGCAGGATTCGGCAAGGTCCGGCACCCCTCCCCTTCCTGGGAACGCCGAAGGGCCTCGATCAAGTGAATGATCGAGGCCCTTCGGGTGGGCTACACGGCTTCGCCCCACAGGAGTCCGCCGATCTTGCCTGCGGTGTCCTGGAGGACGCGTCCAGTCAGGTGCTGGTAGCGGCGGCACATACGGGCGGATTTGCCGGGTTCCCAGCCCATGATGGCGTCGACGACCGCGTCGGGAACGCCAAGGATCAGCAGGACCGTGGCAGCCGTGTGCCGGGCATCGTGCAGTCGGGCGTCTCGGACCCCGGCAGCCTTCAGCAGGTCCTTCCACTTGTGGTAGTCGGTGTTGGGGTTGAGCGGCTCGCCGGTGGGCGAGGTGAAGACATAGCCCTTCTCCACCCACAGGTCACGCGCAAGCGGCGTTCGCGGCCACTCCACCGCAGACCAGTTCCCGGCAGGGACATCATGATGAGATGAGCACCGCCCTGTCGTCAGCGTTGTGGCACGTCACGTGCTACCTCGTCGGCAGACAGAAGCGAAGCCTCGTCCGTTGCCCGCTCCAGCAAGGTTCCCGAATGACGCAGAGCACAACCGCCCGAGTTGGACGCTTCCACCAGGGCCGCTTATTCGAAGGACGACCCGAAGCCCTGGATGCCTGGCGTGTCACCACCGACGATGCCGATGTTGCCGCGCGCATCGCCGGCCTCCTGGATGGCGAACCTCAAACGAACGGAAGAGAAGGCGGCCTTGCCTACGAAGTTCTGACGAGCCGCGACAGCGTGCGCGTCACCATGGACGGGCCTGACGCGGTGGCTGCCCATATGGTCCTCTGGAGCAACAAGGGGATCATCCACCAGTGTGACGGCTCGCGGTTCCTGTCACCGGAAGAGAAGAAGGGCCAGCCCTGCGGATGCCCTCCGCTGCTTCAGGACAAGAAACTGGCAGCCAGAGACGGCCGTGGCCCGACGCCCGTCATCGATCTCACCTTCCGGATCGCAGCGGCACCCATGCTTGGCGAGTTCCACTTCATGACGAGCTCGTGGCAACTGGCCGCGCAGCTCTCCGACCTGACAGACGCGTTGGAACGTGTCGACGGCCCGGCCGTCTGCGACCTCACCATGGAACTGGTCGTCTTCACGACCAAGGCAGGCAGAGGTGTCTGCTATCGAAAGCCGGTGGTCACGGTGCTCGGCAGCCCCGACACCGTTGCACCGGAAACCCCGCCGGCGGCTGAACCCCCACTTGCTCCGGCACCCTCCGCACCCCGCCGCAAGACCAAGCAGGCCCCGAAGCCCGCCACCCCGACTGCGTCCAAGCCGACCTGCTCCGTCGCAGTGGATACCGCTCTGCTCCACCGTGCCGCCCAAGTGCTGGGCACCAGCGACCACCAGGAAACCGTCATCGCCGCCCTGTCCGCAGTAGTGGCCGACCGACAGCAGACCGCGCAGCTTGCCCGGCTGCGCGACCACGTCGGACGCATCGCCGACATCGCGGAGCAAGCGCTCCAAGGCGAGGACTCCTCACTCACCCGACCGGTTCCGACCGCCTCGCAGTGATCACCAGAAGCCGGGCAGGTTGGTCTCCTTTCCGGTCTCGTTCGCCTCCGTCCGAGGCTGTCCGGACAGGCCCGCCCCGAACACTCCGCCGCAGGTCAGGACACCTACGGCCCCCGCCGAACCCCCGGACGAACATGTGGAATGCGTGTTGGGGGCAACCCCTCCGAGTTCGAATCCCGTACCCTCCGCAGCCGCTTGAACAGGCGAAACGAAGGGCCGAGCCGCGATTGCGACTCGGCCCTTCGGCATGCGCTGGTTGCACTTCCGATTGCATTTAGATGCTTCCATTCGGGACATTTCAACGCCTCTATGAGCGACACTACCCGCGAGATGCCGACGACCATGGGGAATTTTCCTACTTACGACGTCGACGGCGAAAGCGAATGCGCCATGCTGGGCCCCTGTGCCGGAGCGGCTCCGGTGCTGTTGCGGCCCGGCCTGACGAGGTGCACCCCCCATGAAGTCCCGATCGGCACTCGGAACCTGGCTGGGCCGTCTCGACGCCCCGCGCCTGGCGCGCGTACTCGCGACACGGAACGACGCGGCGTCACCCCCAGAGCCGCGCACGGTGGGGGAACTGGCGGACCGCCTCCAGCGCCCGGGGTCAGTGGCTCTCGCCCTGCCACGGCTCACGCTGCCGTGCCTGCAGGCAGCCGAGGCGCTGGCGGCACTGGGAGGACCAGCGACGCCGGACGCCCTGGCGAAGCTGCTGGGAGCGACAGGCGGCGAAGCCGCCCGCGGACTGGACGCCGTGCTGGAGACACTGGCCGATCACGCGCTGGTCTGGCCGGACGGTAACGGGACACTCCGCATGGCCGCATCCTTGCGGCAGGCGTGGGACGCCCCTCTGGGGTTGGACACTCCCCTGGAGAAGCTGCTGGCGGGCGCTTCCTCGGACGAGCTGCGCGGCATGCTGGTGACGCTGGGCATCAAGCCGCCCGGCACCAAGCAGCAGCGACTGGCCGCCTTGGTGGAACACCACAGCGACCCGGAAGCCATCGCCAGAGTGGTGGCACGAGCACCCGCGATCACGCAGAAGCTGCTGGCCTGCCGAGCGGGGTCTGCGCCGAGGCAGCCGCAGGTCATCACGTTCGGTACCCCTGACCCCGTCCTCGAACCGGGGGCACGGTGGGCACTCGACCGGGGGCTCCTGATCCAGGACCGCCACGGGTACGGTCCTGTGCGCATGCCCGTCGAAGTCGCGCTGGCGTTGCGCGGGCCCGGCTGGCAGGCCCCCTTCGACCCGCTTCCGCCCCCTGCTCAGCTGGTGTCCGTCACCTCCGCCGAGGTGGAGCGGGAGGCCGCTGCAGCGGCCACGGCGTTCGCCGCCCATGCCGCCTCGGTCCTCTCGGCCTGCTCCTCGACTCCGCCGGCCAGACTCAAGTCCGGTGGGATCGGCGCACGCGAGCTGGCCCGGATCAGCAAGGCCGCCCAGGCCGACGATGCCGTGGTCCGCATCACCCTGGAGACCGCGTACACGGCCGGGCTGCTGGCCCGGGACGGCGATCGCGTGGCGCCGACCAAGGCATACGACGTCTGGGCGGAACAGGAGCCCGCGGAGCGGCTTGCCATGCTGCTCCAGGCATGGCGCAACCTGCCGCTCACCCCCACCCAGGCGCGCGACGAGGACAACAAGGTGCTCCCCGCCCTCGCGGGGGCACCGCCCTGTAGCGGCTGCCGCCAGGCCCGGCACGGGCTGTTTGCCGCAGCGGCGCAGCTCCCGGCCGGCCAGGGTGTGAAGGCCGCCTCCGATCTCGGACCGACGGTGGCCTGGCACCGCCCGCTCGCCGACACCTTGCCCATGGACGCCACCCCGTTCGCCGCGGTGATCCGCGAGGCCGAATTGTTCGGAGTGATCGCCCGAGGCGCCCTGTCGGCTCTCGGCGCCCATCTGCTCGCCGACGACGCACAAGGACTGACTGCCGCCTGCCGACGGCTGCTGCCCCCGGCCACTGGAACGGCCCGAATCGGCGCCGACCTCACCGCCGTCGTCGCCGGCACACCGGCCGCGCGGCTCGCCGTGCTCCTGGATGCCACCGCGGACCGGGAAACCAGTGGCACTGCGTCGGTGTGGCGGTTCAGCTCCGGCAGCATCCGACGGGCCCTGGACGCAGGCCGCGCCCCGGGGGACATCGCAGCCGATCTGGCCGCCATCGCCGCCGGGCCCCTGCCCCAGCCGCTGTCCTATCTCATCGCCGACACCGCGCGCGGCCACGGCCGCGTGCGCATCGCTCCGGCCGCCTGCGTCCTCCATGGCGAGGAGCCGGCGCTCCTCGCCGAGCTCGCCGCCCACCACAAGCTCGCCAAGCTCGGCCTGCGGCAGCTCGCGCCGACTGTTCTCGTAAGCCGCAGCTCGCTCGACACGACCCTCGCAGCACTCCGCGCCGAGGGCTACGCCCCTGTCGCCGAGACGGCCGGGGGAACTGTACGCGTCGAGAAGGTCCGGCCCCAGCGGGCGGCCGCTCCCGTTCCGGCCCCCCGGAAGACCGGCGACAAGCGCGGCACCCGAAGCACGGCCATCCGCACGTCGGAGGGCCGGGCCGCCGCCGACATGGATGTCCTGGCCGCCCGACTGCTGGCCGCACCACCGACCGCGCCGGAACCCGACCCGTTCGGCAGTGGGGTCCCCTTCGGAACGGACACCGAGGAGATCGTCGCCGGATACGCGAAGCACCTGTCGTACAGCGATGTCCGTCAGCTCGCCCACGCCATCGACGCCGGCACCGCCATCACGGTCGAGTACGTCGCCACCTCGGGCAGTCGCACCGTCCGCACCCTCAGCAGCCTGGAACTCGACCCGCCCTACCTGGAAGCCTGGTGCCACCTGCGCGAAGCCGAGCGCGTCTTCACCCTCTCCCGGATCCACGGCGTGCTGCCCGCATAGAACCCGGCGATCCGACCAGCACCCGATGTGCCTCGCGCGATATACTTGATCCCATATCCGATATCAGGAGGCGCGCATGAGTCGGACCGTCATCGATCTGGACGACGAGCTGGTCGCGGACGTGGCGAAAGCCCTTGGGACGAGCACCAAGAAGGAGACGGTCAACACCGCCCTGCGCGAGGTGCTGGAGAACCGGCGCCGTGCCCTGGCGCTCACCCGGCTCCGCGCCGCGGCCGACGAGGGCGCTTTCGACCTGGAGCTGTTCGAGAACAAGGGGAACTACCGGCGGTGAACGCGGCGCAGTTCCTGATCGACACCAGCGCGCTCGCACGCTTCCTGCGTGGGGACGCGGAGCAGTACGGCTGGGACCAGGCAGCAGCCGCCGGACTCATCGCCACATGTCCCATCACGGAGTTGGAGTTCTTCTACAGCGCCCGCTCGGCCGCGGACCGGGCGCGCGGTATCGAGGACATGCGGCTGATCTTCGGCTGGGTTCCCGTCGACGACCGCGCCTACGACCGGGCCTGGCAGGTCCAGGAAGCCCTCACCAAGCAGGGGAAGCACCGAAGTGCGGGAGCGGTCGACCTCGTCGTCGCCGCGACGGCTGAGCTGCAGGGGCTCACCCTGCTCCATCGCGACCACGACTTCGAGTGCATCGCCGCAACGACCGGGCAGCCCCTCCAGTGGTACGGCCCGGAGCCCGGCAAGTAATTCGGCAGTGGTTGCAGTTCTGGTTGCATTCGCCTCCGTCCGGGGCCGCCCAGAGGGAGGCAGCCAGACCGCTACTCCGCAGGCCAGGACAGTGATGACCCCTGCCGGCTGCCTGCAGCGGGGCCCTTCGACGTTTCCTCACCCCACACCACCCGCGCCAGCGCAGCACCCGTGACGGACGCACCCAATCCGGCGGTCACGCTGCCGATCACGTTTGCCGCCGCCAAGGACCAGGCCCCGTCCTCGGCCAGCAGCAAGGTCTCGTACGAGAACGTCGAGTACATCGTCAGCGCCCCGCACAGCCCGTCCGTGCCGCTTCTGCACACCCCGGTCGGTCAGGTAGCGGGCCGGCACGCCGACCATGGCGCCGACGATCACGATGAACCAGTTCATGCCGCACGCCCCTTCGTGGCGAAGCGCCGGGGCAGTGCGGTCGTGGTCCGCACCGCGAGCAGGGCGGAGACCGGGGTCAGGACGAGGCAGGCGAGGCCGGTGCCAGCGCGGCCGTGTTCCGTGGCGAAGCCAGCCAGCACACCGGTGCCGAAGAAGGGCCAGGCCAGCCGTTGCGCCGGCCGTGTGCCGCCGCCAGGGCCATGAGCGCGCCGATCAGCACACAGCCGGCCACGTTGACGGCGAACTTCGTCCAGGGGAAGGGCCATATCAGGTCCGCGGCGTGGCGGGCCGCGGCGCCGAGTCCGCCGCCGGCCGAGACCGCGCCCACGACCGGCCACTGATCCTGCTGGCGATTCCGCCGCGACGGGCGGCGCCGATCCTCGCCGGGGCGCTCGGCGTCCGGGACGGCGGCGGGCTTCCGCACCGCCCTGGTCCAAGGGGTACCCAAGCAAGAACGCCTCCTACTCGCTCGATCGCGAGCAGGGACCGTTGGCGGCATCGGGTACGGCGGTTCGGGTACGGCGGTTCGGGTACGGCGGGCCCGCCGTGCGACGGCCCGTGGGGCGTCGCAAGCCCGGAATATCGGCGTGCCGGGGGGCCGGGTCAGTGCGGCCGGAGGTCCGGCCGACCGCAGGGCCGCGTCCGGATTGTGTCGATATGATATGCATCGTGATCAAGCCTGGACGGCCGCGGCCCCGTCGGCCCCACGGCCGGTGGCCCCCTGCGCTGCTGTCGCCGGTACTGCTGTCGCCGGTACTCCTGACCGTGGTCATCGCCAGCGTGGCCTACACCACGCCCCGCAGCATGGCCTTCAGCCGGCTGCTGCCCGCCGCACCCGCGCTCGCCGCCGCCATGTGGCCGGTGCTGCCCACCGTCCTGCTGGGGACGGTCTGCCTGCTGCTCATGATCGGGCTCGGCATCGTCTTCCCCGACCTGGGGGTCTGGTACACGGGAGCGGGGATCGTCGCGGTCACCGTGGCCGCCGCGTACGGCAGCCATGTCCGGCTCCAGAGGGAGCAGTCCCTCCTCCAGGTGCGGCTGGTCGCCGACGCGGCGCAGAAGGTGGTGCTCAGCCCGATGCCGCGCCACTTCCGGGACATTCAGGTCGAGGCGCTCTACCTGGCGGCCGCGGCCGAGGCCCGGATCGGCGGTGACTTCTACGAGGCCGCCGACACCCCGTACGGGGTCCGGCTGCTCATCGGCGACGTGCGGGGCAAGGGGCTGCCGGCGGTGGGAGCGGCCGCGGCGGTGGTCAATTCGTTCCGGGAGGCGGCCTACGACGAGACCGGGCTGAGCGGCATCGCGCGTCGTCTGGAGGCCAGCAGCACCCGGTACAGCGCCGCGTTCGCACCCGAGGACCTGATGGAGCGCTTCATCACCGCCCTCCTCGTCGAGATCCCGCACGACGGCGGCCCGATCGGGATCCTCAACTGCGGGCATCCCCCGCCGCTGCTCCTGAACCACGGGGTGCTGCGCGTCCTGACGCCCACCGTCCCCTCCCCGCTGCTCAATCTCGCCGACCTGATCGGCGAGCAGTACAGCGTCGACACGTTCGACGTCACCCCCGGCGACCAGCTGCTGCTCTACACCGACGGCGTCACCGAGACCCGCAACCGCAACGGCGACTTCTTCCCGCTGGCCGACTGGATGGAGCAGCAGACCGCGCCGCAGCCCCGGGAGCTGCTCGACAGGCTGCACCGCGATCTCCTGCACTACAGCAACGGCGGGCTCAACGACGACATCGCGGCCCTTGCGGTGGGCCTGCGGACGGCGTGAACACGGTGCGGAGCCTCTTGCCCGGTCGTCTTCGCGACGGCGCGAGCTGACGGCGGGCGAAACGCTCGAAATCACTGAGCGGGATGTCGGGGCGCAGCCGCTCGGGGTGGCCGGCCGGAGGGTCGCCCAGCCATGGGAGATCGGGGACCGGCGGCAGATACACCCACATGCTGCCCGTCTGGAACAGCCGGAACAGCCGGAACAGCAGAGCCACGGGCCTCATCGAAGCAGCACCTCGGCCACGACCGGCTCCGGGGCATCGGCGCGCCAGGACCACAGACGGGACACGGCGGTCAGGTCGAGGTCGTGGCCCTCGGTCCACAGCCGCGCGGCGGCCGTGAGCACCGAGTGCCGGTCGGCCTCGGGGGTGCCGGGACGGGCGGGCAGCAGCGGGATCGCGGCGCTCGCGCCGAGGCGCACGGCCCGGTGACGGCGGGCGAAAGCGGTGAGCGTCTGCCGCGGCCCGGCCTCTATGAGCAGCATGTCGTCGACGGCGACGAGCTTTTCAAAGGCAGGCGCGAAATAGACGGTGTCGGTGATCTGCCGGGCCCAGTAGCGGGGGCTGAGGGCCTCGTCCTCGGTCATGAGGTCGCCGGTGTAGCCGGAGTAGAAGGGGAGTTCGGGGGCGCGGAAGCGGATTCGGCGGTACGCCTCCTCGACGGCGTCGGAGGCCGGGGCCATCGCGGGGCTGTGGAAGGGGCTGGTGGCGGGGACGGTGACGACGGTGTGGCCGTCGGCCCGCAGCGCGGCCGCGACCTCGGCCAGCGGCCCGGACGAACCGGCCAGCATCGTCTGCTGCTTGGCGTTGACGGCGGCGATGGCGACGTCGTCGGTCAGGTACGGGCGCAGGGTCTGCTCGGAGGCCGCGACGGCCAGCATGCCGCCGGCCGGGACCTCGACGGCCCGGACGACGCGTTCGCGCATCATGGCGACCGCGTCGGGCAACGAGACCACGCCCGCGAGGGTGGCGGCGACGAGTTCCCCCGCGCTGTGGCCCAGCAGGGCGGCGGGCCGTACGCCCCAGCTCAGCACCATGCGGCCGAGTCCGTAGTCGACGGCGAAGAGCAGCGGCTGGGCGCGGCGCACATCGTCGATGTCGATGACGGGGTCGCCGGCCGTCCAGTCCGCCTTGATCCGGGGTCCGTCCTCGCCCATGAGGTCGAGGACCGCGTCGACGGCAGCGGTGAAGACCGGCTCGTGCCCGTAGAGGCCCGCGGCCATGGCGGTGTGCTGGGACCCCTGCCCCGGGAAGAGGAGGGCGACGGGGCGCGGCCGGCGCGTGACGACGGCTGCGGCCCTCTCCACGGCGGCGCCGGCGTCGGCGGCCGTGGCAACCGCGGCTGCGCGCACCGGACCGGGGGCGTGGCCGCACGGCACCGCGACGGGCAGGGCGGGGAACGCGGCGGGCGGCACCGCGTCGAGCAGGGGCCGCAGTTCGCTGCGCACGCGTGCCTCGCCGGGCGTGTGCGGTCCCGACCACAGCACCAGCCGGGGGCTGTCCGGGTCGGCGGCCTCCCGGCCGTGCCGGAGCGGCCGTACGACCGGCTCGGCGTCGGCATCGTCGCCCGTGCCGAGGTCGAGGACGCCGAGGACGGGGTCGCCGGCGGCGACCGCCTCGGCTGCACGGACCAGGGCGTGGACGGTGACGGACCCGCCATCCGGCTCGCCGAAGCCGGCGACGAGTGCGAAGTCGGCGGTCTTGTCCTGGAGTTCGCGGTGCGCGAGGCGCAGGGCGCGGGCCGGCGAGGCCGCGGTGCGCACCGTGACGCCCTCGTGCACGGGGTCGAGGCCGGTGCAGGGCCCGGCAGCGGCACCGATGCAGACGACGGTGCGGGCGGGCAACTGCCCGGGGGCGCGGCCGAAGGCGCGCAGCACCGCGGAGACGGCGGCGGAGGTGACCGGTGCGGGTCCGGGTGCGGACCCGGCGCCGACCACCAGTCGGCGGACGACCGCGGTCTGTGCTGTGAGCGACATGGGATTCCTCCTCGCACGCCCGTCGTCGCAGGGCGCTGTTGATCGGGCGCGGTGATATGAGGGCGGCCGCCCCTGTAGGGACGGCCGCCCGGGAGGGGTCCGCACGCCGATCGGGCTGCGGCCCCGGTGGGGGGCTCAGGCGGCCTGGGCGGCCTGGTCCTCGTTGATGAGGGCGAGCAGGGCACGCGGGGTCTCCGCGTCGACGACCGCGTCGTCCGGTATGACCACGCCGTACTCGCGCTGGATCTCACCGATGACCTGGAGCAGGGCGAGCGAGTCGTAGCCGAGC
Source organism: Streptomyces sp. NPDC002536 (assembly GCF_053594995.1). Classification (NCBI taxonomy): domain Bacteria; kingdom Bacillati; phylum Actinomycetota; class Actinomycetes; order Kitasatosporales; family Streptomycetaceae; genus Streptomyces; species Streptomyces sp. NPDC002536. Next base: position 55,327 of record NZ_JBSFWU010000028.1, on the reverse strand, counting down.
TCGATGAAGGGGGTGTCGATGACGTCGCCGTCCAGGTCGACGCCTTCCTCCTCGCCGGCGCTCTCGCGCAGCATGCGGGTCAGGTCGGCGAGGGTGACTTCGGTCGTGGTGGTGGAGGGCATGAGGTCCTCTTCTCGATGGTGGTGGAGTGGTGGAGTCGGCGACGGAGCGGCGATGCGGTCCGCTCAGGCGGCGCGGCGCACGACGAGCGCCGCGTTGAACCCGCCGTGGCCACGGGCCAGGACGAGCGCGGTGCGCAGGTCCGCCTCACGGGCCTCCGTCACCAGGTCGATGGGGTAACCGGGGGCCGCGGCGGGAACACCCGGGGTGGGCGGGACGACGCCGTCGCGCAGCGACAGCAGCGCGGTGGCGACGTCGAGGGCCGCCCCGCCGGCCAGCAGTCGGCCGGTCATCGTCTTGGGGGCGGTGACGGGTACGGCACGCGGCCCGAAGAGCCCGCCGATGGCCTCGGCCTCGGCCTTGTCGAGCTCGGGGACGCCGGAGGCGTCGGCGAAGACGACATCGATCGCGTCCGGGGTGACACCTGCGTCGGCGAGGGCGTTCTCAGCCGCGCGGCGCAGCCCCGGCGGGCGGCCGCTGCCCGGCCGCGGGTCGAGGGTGGCGGCGTAGCCGGCGACCTCGCCGTAGATCTGGGCGGCCCCGCGCTCGCGGGCCGAGCCGGCGTCCTCGACGACCAGGATCGCGCCGCCCTCGCCCGGCACGTATCCGCTCGCCTGCTCGCCGAAGGGCTGGAAGGCACGCGCCGGGTCGTCGACGGTGCTCATCAGGCCCGAGGCGATCTGCGGCACCCAGCCCCAGGGGCAGAGGGCCGCGTCCACGCCGCCGGTGACCACGAGCGGCACACCGCCGCGGACGTGCCGGCGGGCGTGGCCGATGGCGTCGATGCCGCCCGCCTGCTCGGTCAGCAGCACGCCGCTGGGGCCGCGCATCTTGTGCCGGATGGAGATCTGACCGGTGTTCACGGCGTAGAACCAGGCGAAGGACTGGTACGCGCTGACGTACTCCTTGCCCTTGGACCACAGGTTCTGCAGCTCGCGCTGGCCGAACTCCACGGCGCCGCCGGAGGCCGAGGTGACCACGCCCATGCCGTACTCGGGCAGTTGCGCGGTGTCGACGCCGGCATCCTCGACGGCCCAGTCGGCGGCGGTGAGCGCGAGGCGGGTCATGTGGTCGGTCTGCGGCATGAGCCGACTGGGGATGTGCTCCTCGGCGACGTAGCCGGGAACCTCTCCGGCGACCTTCGACGGGTACTGCGCGGGGTCGAAGCGGGTGACGCGGCCCAGGCCGGACCGGCCGTCCAGGGTGGCCTTCCAGTACTCCTCGGTACCCAGGCCGTTGGGTGCAGCGATGCCGAGTCCGGTCACCACCGTTGTGGCGCTCATCGCGCGCTCCTTTCGGGACGGGCCAGCACCATGGCGCTCTGGAAGCCGCCGAAGCCGCTGCCCACACTGAGCACGACGTCCGTCTGCTGCTCCCTGGCCGTCAGGGGGATGTAGTCGAGGTCGAGCTCCGGGTCGGGCTCGTGCAGGTTGGCGGTGGGCGGCAGCACGCCGTGCTCCATGGCCAGGGCGCAGGCGGCGATCTCCAGCGAACCGATCGCGCCGAGCGAGTGCCCGATCATCGACTTGATGGAGCTGACCGGGGTGTTGTACGCGTGCTCGCCCAGGCTCCGCTTGAACGCACCGGTCTCGTGACGGTCGTTCATCTTGGTGCCGGAGCCGTGCGCGTTGATGTAGTCGACCTCGGTCGGGTCGAGCCGGGCCGCGTCGAGCGCGGCGTCGATGGCCACGGACATCTCACGGCCGTCCGGCTTGAGGCCGGTCATGTGGAACGCGTTGGCGCGGGAGGCGAAGCCCGCGATCTCGGCGTAGATGTGGGCGCCGCGCTTCCGGGCGCTCTCGAGCTCCTCCAGCACCAGGACGGCCGCGCCCTCGCCGAGGACCAGGCCGCTGCGCGTGCGGTCGAACGGGCGGCAGGCGCTCTCGGGGGTGTCGTTGCGCGGGGTGGTGGCGTGGATGGCATCGAAGCAGGCCGAGGTGATCGGCGAGATCGGGGCCTCGGTGGCGCCGGCGATCATGACGTCGGCGGTACCCTCGCGGATCAACTCGACGGCGTGGCCGAGCGAGTCGAGCCCGGAGGTGCAGCCGGTGGAGACGACGGCCGCGGGGCCCTCGGCGCCGGCCTCCCAGCCGACCTCGGCGGCCAAGGAGCTGGGCACGAAGTGCCGGTAGAGCTCCGGGACCGCGTACTCGTGGTCGACGTTCCACTTCCGGCCGCCGTCGCTGACGACGACGTACTCGCGCTCCAGGCTGGTGGTGCATCCCACGGCGCTGCCGAGCGAGGTGCCCACCCGGCCCGGGTCGAGCGCGGAGAGGTCCAGGCCGCTGTCGGCGATCGCCTCGCGGGTGGAGACGACGGCGAACTGCGCGGCCCGGTCCAGCCGGCGGATCTCCTGCGGCGACAGCCCCGCGGCCGCCGGGTCGAAGTCGCACTCGGCGGCGACCCGGGACCGGAACGGCGAAGCGTCGTAGAAGGTGATGGTGCGGGTGGCGCTGCGGCCCGCCGTCAGCAGATCCCAGTACTGCTTGACGCCTACTCCGCCGGGGGCGACGACGCCCACGCCTGTGATGACGACTCTGCGCATGCCGACTACCTCGCCTTCACCCGAGTCTGCCGGAGGCGCTCCCCCGCGCTGTGCCGGGAGCACCCCCAGCCGGACGGAACTGTGCGGGCCACTGTGGATCCCTTCGGTCGGGCCGCTCACGGAACTGTTGGGCGCGGCCGGTGCAGTCATGGTTCGTGCCGGTCCTCGACGGCCGCTCGTGCGCTCGTCGACTCGTGTGGCGAGACGGGGGGCGGGTGCTTGTGCGCCGGGCCCGGGCGGAGATCAGCCGGCCCGCTGGAACAGCTGCTCATGGTCCGACTCGCCGGACAGCACGGCTCGTTGGAGCTGCTGGAGCTTGGCAGAGGGCTCCAGGCCGAGCTCGTCGACCAGGGTCTGACGCAGCCGCTGGTAGGCCTCGAGCGCCCGCCAGGTGCTTCCCGAGCGCATCAGGGCCACCATCAGCTGGGCGCAGAAGTTCTCGTGCATGGGGTGACGCGCCGCCAGGAAGTGCAGCTCCGAGACGAGTTCGGCATGCCGGCCGAGCCGCAGGTCGGCGTCGATGCGCCGCTCCAGCGCGGCCATGCGCTCCTCTTCCAGGCGCAGCACCTCCAGCTCGAGGACGCCGCCGACGCGTACGTCGACGAGCGCGGGCCCCTGCCACATGGCCAGCCCCTCGGCCAACAGATCGGAGGCGGCCCGGTAGTCACCGGCGTCGAAGGCGGCCCGGCCGGAGCAGGCGATCTGCTCGAACTCGTGGGCGTCGAGCTGACCGGGCTGGATCTGGAGGAGGTAGCCACCGTGCCGGGTGACCAGCACGTCCTTGGCGTTGCGCAGCGGATCGCCGTCGAGGGCGACGGCGATCTTCCGGCGCAGCTGGAGGATGTAGGTCTGGAGCGTCGTGGCGGCGCTGCGAGGGACGTCCTCGCCCCAGATCTCCCCCATGAGCGTCGGAACGGTGACGACGCGGTCGGCGTGCAGTGCAAGCAGCGCGAGGATCTGCCTCGGCTTGGCGGCGCTCGGCACCAACGACACTCCGCGCTCGTACGCCCTCAGCGGGCCCAGAACCTTGACATCCATAGAAGTGCTCTCCCCTTTCGAGCCGTACCTGCCGGGCGTGGGTCCGGCGGTTCCTCTCGGAGCAGACACGGAGCCTGGCATCGCGGCGGCCGAAGTCCCAGTGAGGGGCTCATGAGCGCAATCGTGAAAATGTCATGCCTTGGTGGTGATCAGTGCACTGGGCGGAGTGGTGGCGACGATCACAGAATGCGAGGCAGCGGACGCCGCCCGGCGACGCGGCCTACAGGGGAGGGAACATTCACATGTCCACGGTCCACCTGACCTCGCACTCCCAGCACACTGCCGACGACGACCACCGTTTCGCCGAGCTCGTCGCCCGTGTCGGCCTCGAGCCGGACCTTGGGCAGCGGTACGCAGCCGACCCCGTGTCCGTCATGACCGAGCTCGGTCTGTCGGCGGCCGAGCCCTTCTACACCGGCCGGGCTCTGGTCATGGAAGATCTCGACCGGCCCGACCCCGCCGCACTCGCGCTGCTGACCGGCATCCCCCGCGCGCTCTGAGCCCGCGATGGCGACCGACGGCCTGCACGTGGGCTTCCGGCGGCACCTACGTGCCGAAGTCGTCCCCGAGGAAGCCACCTATCTGCTGTCCCCCCGCGGTGTCACCGCGCTCTTCGGGGAGCACATCCAGGCTCTCGCTCCGCTGCTCGACGGCACCCGCACCCTGCGGGAAGTGCTGAGCGAGGCCGGCTGCATGCTCCCCGCCGTCGAGGCGGGCCGGCTCATCGCAGAGCTGGGCAGGGCGGGGCTCATCGGATACCGCGACGCGACGCAGGAGCCCGGCGACGGCGCCGCGCAGGCGTACTGGGACCTCGCCGCGTCCGACGGACTGCGCACGGCCCAGGAGCGCACCAGCACCGTGGTGGAGGTCCTCGCCGTCGGCCGCTGCGACGCTGCGGAGGCCCGCGCCGCCTGCCGGGACTCCGGGCTGACGGTCGCTCCGGCGAGCGACCGTCCCACCCCGGGAGCGGCCGGGTTCTCCCTGGTCGTGTGCGACGACTACCTGGCACCGGAGCTGCAGGAGATCGACGCCTGGCACCGGGCGGCGGGCCGGCCCTGGCTGCTGACAAAGCCGGTCGGGGCCGAAGCCTGGACCGGGCCGGTCTTCCGGCCCGGCGAGGGCGCCTGCTGGTCCTGTCTGGCCACCCGGCTGAGAGGGCACCGACGCGCCGAACTCGCAGTGCAGCACGCCCTGGGCGGCGACGGCCTGCTGCCCAGGCCCGAGGCCTCACTGGCGGCCGGGCGCGCGCTGGGGCTCCACATGGCGGTCCTGGAGGCGGTGAAGTGGCTGGGCGGTATCGAGCACCCGTGCCAGGGGGCGGTCTCCACCCTGGACACGCTCACGCTGCGCACGTCCAGCCACCGGGTGCAGCGCCGACCGCAGTGCGCCGCGTGCGGCGACCCGTCACTGGTCGCCCGTCGCGCCATCCGCCCCGTCGTTCCGGCATCCCGGCCCAAGGCGACGCGGGACGGCGGGTACCACCACCGCGCGCTCTGCCCTGAGCAGATGCTCGATCGCTACGGCCACCTGATCGGCCCCGTGACCGGGATTGTCACCGGGGTCCGGCGGGACGACCGGACGCCCGAGGGCCTCAACCGCTATGTCTCGGGCCACAACCTGGCGCTCGCCGGCCACGGCCTCGGCTGGGTGCGCGGGGGCCTGCGCAGCCTCAGCGGCGGCAAGGGGGTCACGGCTCTCGAGGCACAGGTCAGCGCGATGTGCGAAGCGGTCGAGCGGCACAGCGGCACCCGACAGGGCGACGAGCCGGTCATCCACGATTCGCTGACGGGCCTGGGCGAGGAGGCCCTGCACCCCAACACGTGCCAGCTGTTCGCCGAGTGGCAGTTCCGCGACCGCGAGCACTGGAACACCCGGCATTCCCCGCTCCAGCAGGTGCCCGCACCGTTCGACCCGTCGACACCCACCGCGTGGACGCCCGTCTGGTCGCTGACCGCAGGCAGCCAGAGGCTGTTACCGACCTCCCTGCTGTATTTCGGTCCCGGACCGGGCGGACCGGCGCAGGAACTGTGGGCCGATTCCAACGGCAACGCCGCCGGGAGCAGCCTGGAGGACGCGATCGTCCAGGGATTCCTGGAGCTCGTGGAGCGCGACGCCGTGGCGCAGTGGTGGTACAACCGCACCCGCCGCCCGGCGGTCGGCCTGGACACCTTCGACGAACCGTGGCTCGCACGCCTGCGCGAGGCGTACGCCCGGGCGGGCCGCCGCGTGTGGGTACTGGACCTGACCTCCGACTTCGGGATCCCCGTCATGGCCGCGCTCTCCCGGCGCCCGGACGGCCCCGCCGAGGACATCGCCTTCGGCTTCGGGGCGCACTTCGACCCGCGGTTCGCCCTGCGCAGGGCGCTGACCGAGATGGCCCAGCTGCTGCCGACGGGCTCCGGAGACACCGGATACGGCACGACGGACCCGGATCTTGTGTCCTGGTGGTCCGGGGCGACCATACGGAATCAGCCATACCTCATGCCCGATCCAGCCGAATCTGCCCGCACTCCCACCAGTTATCCCTATACACCCCACTCTGACATCCGCCAGGAAATCGCAATGTGCGAACGGCTCGTGCGGGAGCGGGACATGGAGATGCTGGTGCTGGACCAGACGCGGCCCGATGCCGAACTCCCGGTGGCGAAGGTAGTTGTACCGGGCATGCGTCACATCTGGGCCAGGTTGGCCCCCGGTCGGCTCTTCGATGTCCCGGTGCAGCTGGGTCATCTCGACCGCCGCACTTACCGGGAGGAACTCAATCCCATCCCGCTCTTCGTCTGAGTTGGACCCGCAACAAGGACAGTGGTGACCGTGCACCACCCGGCCTAATATGCGGTCTTACTACGAGTCCTGACGAGGAGATACCTGGTGGAGCCAGTCGCAGCACAGGGTGTGGGCCGCGTGAAACCAGGCACTCGACGACCGGCAGAACTCGGGGCCGAAGGACCACAGGGCGCCGTGCCGCGCCTGGCCGACCGGGATCTGCCGGCTCCCCGGCTGGCCAGGACGATCACCATCGTGGTTCTGTCCTGTCTGTCGATCGTGGTCTCCCTCAACTCGCTGGAATACAGCCGCAGTGCATCGGCCGTGACCTGCTCGCTGGCGATCGTTGCGATCGTCTTCACTCTTCAGTTCCTGCACTCCTCCCCCAAGGCGCAGGGCTGGTCGAAGCGCCGCCGCATTTGCATGCTCACAGCGCAGGCGTTGTTCACCTATGCCCCGGTCCTCTTCTTCGACCGGGCATGGGTGAGCATGACAGGGCCGCTTGCAGGATCGATCCTGCTGCTTGTCCCCTTTCCGCTCGCGTGGGCGCTGTTCGCCGTCTGTGTGGCCATCCCCGCCTCGTTCCAGCTGGTGGTCCCCCTCAGCTGGCTGGAAAGCTCGTACCTCGTCCTGTCCACGCTCTTCACCGGCTTGGTGATCTACGGGCTGACGCGGCTCAACGACCTCGTGCACGAGGTGCACGCCTCCCGCGCCCGGCTTGCCAGCATGGCCGTCGCCGAGGAGCGCCTCCGGTTCGCCCGCGACCTTCACGACCTGCTCGGCTACAGCCTCTCGACGATCACACTCAAGACCGAGCTGATCTACCGGCTCGTCCCGGCCCGCCCCGACCAGGCTCGACAGGAGATCACCTCGGTGCTGGACGTGTCGCGGCAGGCCCTCGCCGACGTACGTCTGGTGGCCAGCGGGTACCGGGAGATGTCACTGCAGACGGAGGCGGAGTCGGCAGCCTCGATGCTGGCGTCGGCCGACATCCGGGCAACGGTGGACGTCGAGGTCGGACGGCTGCATCCGGTGATCGACACCGTGCTGGCCACCACGCTGCGGGAGGGGATCACCAACATCCTCCGGCACAGTAAGGTGCAGAACTGCGTGATAAAGGCACGCACAGAGGGGGAAACAGTGCAGCTGAGTCTGGTCAACGACGGCGTGCCGGACGCTCCCCGGCTCCATTCCCCCGACAGCGGAAGCGGCATCGGCAATCTGCGCACCCGCTTGTCCGCAGTCGGCGGCCGGATCGAAGCGGGTGTTCAGGAGAGCGGCTGGTTCAGGCTGGCCGCAGAAGCACCGGTGAAGCCGGGCAGCCTGACGCTGCTGCCCGACGACTCCGTCTATTCAGCAGCCTGAGCCACCACAGGTCTCACTGTCATCGTGACCACGGGGGGAACCGATGCTCGACGTCAAAATCCTGCTCGCCGAAGATGTCCACATGATCCGCGGGGCACTGATCGCCCTGCTGGAGCTGGAACCGGACCTGCGCGTCGTCGCCTCCGTCGACCGTGGTGACCGCATCGTGGCATCCGCTCTGGCGGCACGACCCGATGTCGCGATCATCGATATCGACCTTCCCGGCACCGACGGCCTGACTGCGGCCGCCGAGTTGCACCAACAGCTGCCCTCCTGCCGCACGCTGATCCTGACCAGCCTCGGCCGGCCCGGTACGCTGCGTCGCGCCCTCGCCGCACAGGTGACGGGATTCCTCCTCAAGGAATCGCCGCCCGACCAACTGGCGCAGGCCGTACGCAACGTGGCCGTGGGGCAGCGAGTCATCGACCCGCAACTCGCGCTCTCCGCCTGGGACTCACCCGAGAATCCGTTGTCCCCCCGCGAGCTGGAAGTGCTGCGGCTCGCCATGCGCGGCGCCGACGCGGCGGAAATCGCAGGCTGCCTCTTCCTGTCGAAAGGCACCGTACGAAACTACCTCACCACCATCGTCACCAAGCTCAACGCCCGCAACCGCATCGACGCCATCCGCATCGCGGAGGAGGCCGGCTGGATCCCCTGACGGCTGGTGTCCGGAGGCGTGGAGGAGTGCATCGAGCAGCCCCTCGTCCAGCGTGGTCTCCACAAACAGGTCGGCCGAGCCCCCGAAGCCTCCGTCGTGGACAGCCGTGCTCACCACGTAGCGTCCGTCGCACACACCATGGGTGCGGAAGCACCACTCCCGGGCACCGGCATCCTGACCGTCCGGCCACACCAGCCGGGCACCGGCCCCCTCCAGGGCAAAGCCGAACTCGGTGAAACGGAAACGCAGTCCCTGGCCAAGTGCCTTGCTGTAGGCCTCCTTCAGCGTCCACAGCCGCACGAGCAGATCGTTCCGCCGCGCCGGATCCGCCTCGTCCAGCCGCGCAAGTTCGAAGTCCGTGTACGCCTGCGACTCCGAACCGGTGCCTGCCATCTGCCGGTCCGCGAGCTCCACGTCCACACCGACCCTCCCCCGACGGGTGATCGCGACGACCATGATCTCCTCGGTGTGGCTGAGGCTGACATCGATCTGGTCACAGCCGCGCACATACGGACGTCCGCCAGGCTGGTAGGCCAGGTCCACCAGTTCGGGAGCGGTTCCGATGGCGGCCGCTGCGGCCTGCCGCAGCAACACGCGCGACGCCGTGAAACGCTGCCGGGTCCGTGGGTGCGTCATGCTCCTGTAGCGGTGCCAGTCCCGGCCCAGCAACAGCCTCAGCCGCTCCGGGTCCTGCACATGGGGAAGCCAGTGGTTCAGCTGTCCGTGGACCACGGCGGTGCCGGGGCTGCGCAGCTGCGCGCGGAACACGTCCCATGGACCTTCGGGACCGCATACTTCGAGCGGCCTGCCGATCGGTCCTGCCGCATCGGCGCCGGTCATGTCACGCCCCCACAAGGCTGCTCGACAGCGGTCCCGCATCCAGCGCCGAGAGGACGCCTGCCAGGTCGACGGCATTCGTCTGCGGGCCCCGGCACACGGCAAGGCACTTCGGGCCGGCGGAGCCGCCCATTCGACGGACGAAAGGTGTCAGTACAACGCGGGGCCCGATCTCCACGACGTGTGTCGGCGTCTGCTGGGCGAGCAACTGCCGGGCCGCATCGGCGAAACGAACGGGCGAGGTGACATGCGCCGTCCAGTACCGCCCGTACAAAGGCTCGGTGGTGAAACCGCCGCGGACGCCCGAATAGTAGGGCAGGCGGGCTGCGCCACCCGGTAGCCGGCGTGCGGCCACCTCGAATCGGGGCAGCATCGGCTCCATGAGCGGCGACTGGAAAGCGTGCGAGACCTGGAGCATCTGGCACAGGATGCCGCGCGCTTCCAGCCTGGCCTGGATCCGCTCCAGGCCCGCAGTCTCCCCGGACAGCACCGTGGCCTTGGCCGCGTTGACCGCGCCTATGGTCACGCCCGGCTCGCGGGCCGCGAATTCGGCAGCCTCGCACGCGGTCGCACCCGTCGCCATCATGCCGCCGGGCGGCAAGTACTGCATGAACGCACCCCGCAGCGCGACCAGCTTGGCAGCATCGGCCAGCGTCAGCGCGCCGCCGATGACGGCAGCGGCGAACTCGCCCACGCCGTGGCCGAGCACCGCGACCGGCTGCACACCCACTTCCTCGAGGGCACGGGCGAGCGCGTACTCCACGGCGAAGAGCGCGGGTTGCGCGAGCGCTGTCTGATGAATCCTGGCGTCGCCGCTGAGGATCAGGTCCACGACGGACACTCCTGTATACGGCAACAGGACGTCGGCGGCCTCGTCAAGGTGTGTCCGGTAGGCGGCAGAATGGGTATAGAGCCCGGAGGTCATCCTCGGGTGCTGGCAGCCCAGGCCGGTGAAGACGAAGGCGGCGCGGACATCCCGGCCGCTGTCCGGGCCGATATCGCACAACGCCAGATACCGGGCCAACGCCCGCACGGTCGGATGGTCCCAGATGTCGGTGGGATCGATGAACGGTCCGAACTCCTCCTCGATGTCGCCGTACAGGCTGAGGGCTGCAACCGAGTCGAGCCCGTACTCGGTGAACGGGACGTCCGCCTCGACGGTGCGGCCCAGGTAGCGGGCCAGCCGCTCCGTCAGCCAGTCTCTGTAGACGGATTCGCTGTCCGCTCGGGTCATCATGTGCTCCTTCATCGAAGGCCGGGGGAATGCACGGGGATCGAACGCACTGCCGTCAAGCCAGCGCGGAGCCGTAGAGGTCATAACTGCGGCGGCCATGCAACCGTCCCAGCACCTCGGCGAGTACCCGCTCCCCTGCGGCCGACGGCCGATCGGGCAACGGAAGGCCGAGGCGCCGGGCGAGTCGGTAGAGTCCAGCCGTGACCCAGGCCGGGTCGGCCAGGAACGCATCGCCACCGGAATGCGCTTCACGCCACACGCCCAGGGTTGCCGCGGCCGTGAGCAGCAGGGTGTACCGGTCCGTCAGGCCGAAGGCATGGGGGCTGACCAGGGACTTGCGGTCGGCAGGATCGATATCGCCGAACTCGCGTCGCAACTCGTCAAGTTCGGCTGTCAAGCCGCGGGCGAGGAAGCGGAGCGCGGCACCGGTATCCGAGTCCGAGGACGCCGGCAGGACCGTCTCCAACCGGTCAGTGCAGGCGACCAGGGTCGCAGCGAGCGGGTCGCCGTCGCCGAGCAGCGCAGGTGCGCCCAGGTCGAGCGGTGGCAGGCCGTCGTGGAGCCGGAAAAGAGCGGCGGGCGCCTCCGGGTCGGCGAACCAGGCTCGTCGGGCGAAGAACGGCAGCTGCGGCACGATGCTCACCTGGCGGCCGGCACTGCCGGCATGTCCCAGCGAGGTGACCGGAAGATCCCGCAATTGCTTCCGGAACATCCCGTACGCGCCGTCCTCGGCGAACGTCGCCTTGCCGAGCACGGCCGACATCTCGTCCATCGACTCGGCGAGCAGCTTCGGCGCAATATAAGCAGCCGCAGCTGCGTACGCGCTCATCTGCCCGGGCAACAGATGCAGCGCTCGGGTGGCCACCAGCGCCAGACAGTCGCTGAGCAGCAGGTCGAGGAAGGCACCGGTGAGCACGTCCCGCACGTGCTGGACGTCCAGCGCGGAGCGGCCGTCGTCGCGACGGCGGGCGGCAAAGCGGACGACTGTCCGCAACGCAGTGTCCACCCCCGCCAGAGCGATGGAGGGAATCAGCCCGCGGATGGCGAGGGAGGAGCGCAGCGAGATCTCATAGCCGTCACCGGGCCGGCCGACCAGGGCACTCGTCGGTGCCGGGCAATTGGTGACGGCCAGGCCTCCGAACTCGGCACTGCGCATGCCGTCGGTGGCGTGCCGGGCCAAGTCGGTCACGGTGTCCGGAGGCAGTGCGGCACGGTCGAGGAACAACACCGAGTGAGTACGGCCCCTGGCGGCAGCGGCCTCGTCGGTGCGGGCGAACACGACGAGGCCTCCGGCACGGGAGGCGTTGGCGATGACGGCCTTGCTGCCGTTCAGGAGGTAGCCGTCGTCGTGCGCGACGGCTGTGAACTCCTCGCGGACGAAAGCGTTTCCGTGCGCGACCTCGTGGCGCACCACCGCGATGCGGCGGCCGTCCAGGAGCATTCGCGCGGCATGGGCACGCTGCTGGGCATCACCCGCGGCCCAGACGGGGACCGCAGCGAAAAAGCAGCTGAGACCGTAACCGAAGCCGAGCGAGGCGTCTCGGCGGAACACCGGACGCAGCACCCGGCCCAGCACGTCCATCCGCTCCAGTCGACCGCCGAGTGGTGCGGGCACGAACTCGGCGCTCAGCGCGAAGTCGTCGAGGACCCGCTCGGCGCCGGGCAGCACTTCACCTTTGGCGTCTGCTGCCAGTAGGGCGTCGAAGCCGAGAGGGTTGCCAGGATCGTCCAACGGGCCGAAAGCGTGCTCCAGCCGTTCGATCCGGTCCTCATGGGTCATGAACGGCTCCCTGCGGGCAGTAACGGGGTGGGCTCGGGGGTGATCTCCTGGTGCAGCGTCGGCAGTTCCCCCTGCAGGAACAGTCCGCGCATGACGGAGCGTTGCACTTTGCCGCTGGTCGTACGGCGCACGGTGCCGGGGCGCACCAGCAGGACGGCCCCGGCCCGGATGTCGTGCTCCTCCGCGAGTGCGCTGTGCACGGCGGCGGTGAGGCCTGGGTAGTCGACGTCGTAGTGGGTGCGGGCGCGCAGTTCCTGGACGACCACCACCCGCTCGCGTTCGCCGGGAGCAGAGAACACGGTTCCGGCGGCGAAGAGCGCGCTGACCTGCTGGACGGTGCGTTCCAGGTCATGGGGATAGAGGTTGCGGCCAGCGACGACGATCACGTCCTTGAGCCGACCGGTCACGTACAGCTCACCCTCGAGGAGGGCGCCGAGGTCGCCGGTACGCAGGAAGCCGCTCCGTCCGTCGGCAGTGCGGCCGGCGAAGGTCGCGGCCGTCTCGCCGGGCCGGTTCCAGTAACCCGCTGCCACGCTGTCGCCGCGCACCCAGATCTCACCGATCTCGCCGTCCGGCAGCACGGAGGCCGTCTCAGGGGCGACGATCAGCACGTCGGTGCCGGTGGGCATGCCGCAGGAGACGAGAGTCCTGGCCGGGTGCTCCGGCCGTGGCGCGCTCAGCGTGCCCTGTTCCAGGGCGGCGGCGTCCACGAGGCGCTCGGCCCGCGGAGCCCCGGACGGCGCCCCGGACACCAGAAGGGTGGCTTCCGCCAGGCCGTAGCATGCAGACAGCGCCTCGGCCCGGAAGCCGGTGGAAGCGAAGCGCTCTGCGAAGGCGCGCAGCGCCTCGGCCCGGACCGGTTCGCCACCGCTGACCGCAGTCAGCCAGCCGGAAAGGTCGAGTCCGACGAGCTGCTCGTCGGTGATCCTGCGGACGCACAGCTCGTAGGCGAAGTCGGGGGCCCCGCTCAGCGCGACACCGTACCGGGAGATCGCCTCGAGCCAGCGGACCGGCTGTCGGACGAAAGCCTCCGGCGACAGCAGCACACACGAGCCGCCGAGCCACAGCGGATGCAGCAACTGGCCGACGATCCCCATGTCGTGATGGAAGGGCAGCCAACCGCCGAGCCTCGCCCCGGGAACCGTGCGCAGCGCCCGGCAGATGACGCGCTGGTTGGCGAGGATGTTGGCGTGCGTCACCACCACGCCCCGCGGTTCGCGGGTGGAGCCCGAGGTGTATTGCAGGAAAGCAACAGTGTCCCCGTCGAGCTTCGGCTTGCGCCACGGGGCGGACTGCGGCACCACGTCAGCGGCCAGGCAAGGGATGTTGCCGTGGCCAGTACGGGCGAGCATCCGGGACACGTCGGGGGCGTCGGCAGGGTCGGTCAGGGCGACGCAGGGGTGTGCATCCTTGACGATGGCCGCGATCCGCGCTTCGTTGTGACGCCGACCGCTGGGCGGCGGAGCAGGCACGGCGACGGCCCCCGCGTAGAGGCAGGCCAGAAAGCTGATGGCGAACAGCCTGCGGTCCGCGTGCAGAACGAGCACACGCTCACCCGCGGCCCCACGGTCCTGCAGCCATCCGGCCAGCCGTCGGGCACCGTCGTCGAGAGCTCGGTAGGACACCGTCTCCGGCTCGCCCTTCCCAGCCTGCTCCGTCAGCAGGACGAACGCCTCTTTGTCGGGCGTCTGTGCGGCCCTGGCCAGTACAAGATCGGTAAAACTGCGGTAGCCGTCCAACGCCTCCCCCTCGTGTGTCGTGGCTGACCACGCCGCGCACTCATCGTCCTCGGTGCGCCCGGGCACCGGCACCGTATGCCCGCCCTCTCGAAGGCTGCTCAAATCGTCCAGGAGTGGTGCGTACCAGCGCGTCGTTGCCGGCACGAGGCGGAAGTGCAAGTCGTCGGCCATGCCTGCAGGTTCCGTCAGGACGCTCGAAGGGGACTCGCGCCGTGCACGCAGGCAAGCCGAGGACCCAAGGTCCTCGGCTTGCCTCCGGGTGGAACCGTTCAGCAGCTGAGCGTCGACTCGTACGCCAGGTGCCGGGTGCGCTCGAACGAGACATCAGCCGCGTCGGCCAGAGCAGCGCGGCGGGCGGCATGTCCGGCTCCTGCCAGAGCACGGCCACAGCCCTCGACGTCCCGCCACCACGACACCCCCAGGTAGGTGTGCGGACGGAGAACGGAGCGCAACAGGTCGCTGCCCCCGAAACTCTCCGAATGCGCCCAGCTGTCCACCAGTTCACCGAATCGGCGCTCGACGAACTGCGGCTCGTCGAGCGCCCGGAGGCGAGTGAGCAGAACGCTGTCCGTACCCACGGGGGCGCTGTGCCGTAACACCTGCGCCACGCTGCAGGCCTGGTCCGCCTCGGTCTCCACCATGGCCCCGATGCGCTCCACATGCGCAGCGAACGTGTCGTCACGCACAGCCTGCAGGAATCCTCCCAGGCTGCGCCAGTGCCCCATGTGTACGTACACGTGAGGCCGGTCGATGAGCCGTACCGTCACCAGATAGCCGAAGCCCCTTTGTCTCCGCAGGAATTGCGCGTGCTCACGGAAAGCACGCTCGAACTTTCCGACATCGCCCTTGACATGAAAACGGTTGACGATGGTGACGGGCCCGTCGAGCTCACGTTCGGGCACGGATCTCCTCGGCATAGTGCTTGGCATGGCGCAGGGTGGTGGAACTGTTGGCGCCCAGGGCCCTGCGGACCAGGGCACGGGCCTCGGCGAGCGTGGCCTGCGCGCCGAGAGCCTGGCGGACCCCTTCGGGGTCAAGAGTGACAGTGTGCCAGGAGGTGGCCACGACTGCGTCACCGCCGCCCTCCGCGTCCGGCTCGATCGTCCAGCGGCCGGTGTGGCCGGACATCGCGGCGGGAACGCGCAGTTGCTTGTAGACGATCTCGTGCCGGTCGGCGAAGCACACGCGCACCGAGGTGGTGTTGTGGGCGGAGCCGTCCGGGCTCCGGGTGTCCATGTCCATGTGCTGGATCCCCGGCTCATCCTCGGTCAGGCCGAGCCGGGCCACGTGCGGCAGCCGCTCGGGCCACAGGTCGGCACGGTCCAGGAAGGAGAAGACGTCCGCCGCAGCGCCTTCGATGCGCACCGAGTCGCTGAAGGTGAAGTGGAGTTCGTCACGGGCTGCGCCCTGCTCGGCGACACGCTTCAAGGCCGCCAGCTCGGCGGTGCTGTTGCGGTCGACGGCCTGCTCTATGAGGGCGACAGACTCGGGGTCGTCGCCGATGGCGCGGTAGTCGTGCAGCAGCACGACACGGCAGCCGCCGTCCTCGTCCGGCTCGATGCGCCACTCGCCGCCCATCGACTCCACCGGAGCCGCCGAGACGACCTGACGGAAGGCGACCGTGCGGGCCTCTGGGTCGAGTTCGCGGCGCGACTGCCACGTGCGCACCTGTCCGTTGGCCGTCGCCCAGATGCGCAGCAGCTGCCGGCCGCCGTCGTCCTCGGGCACCTCGGCGTGCACGGTGGGGCCGAAGACCTGCGGCCAGGCCGAGACATCGGCGATCAGGCCGTAGACCGCATCGGGGGACGCGGCGACGGTGACGGTGTGCTCTGTGACGTGTGTCGTGGTCGTAGCGGTCGGCGCCACGGCGGACCTTCCTTTCCTGCGCGCCACGCACGGCGGCTGCGTCATATTGCCGGATGGTGCTTGAGGGGAACTTGAGTGACAGGCGATCAGGGCACGTCCGGCCGCTCGAGGATCTCCACGACGGCGCAGCCCCAGCTGTAGCCCGCGCCGACGCCGATGAGCACGACGCGGTCGCCCGGCACGGCACGGCCGGACATGACGAGGTGGTCGAGGCTCGCGAACTGGTCGCCCGCGCCCAGGTGTCCGACGGTGCGGCTCCACTCCCAGGCCGTGCGGGCCGGGTCGATGCCGAACGGCTTGTGGTAGATGGACTCCAGACGGCGCCGCCCGAAGTGCGGCAGGACCACCCACTCCGCCTCGGCCAGCTCCAGGCCCGCGTCGGCCAGCGCCTCCTTGACCACCGTCTGCTGGCCGGCACTTGCGCGGCCGACCGCGAACGACATGCCGACCTTCCCGACGAAGGCCTTCTTGGCCTCCTCGAAGTCGACCGGAATGCGGTGGGTGAAGGGAGCCGGGCTGAACGGCTCGTCACCGCGGTGCAGCGGTTCGAGCTCCGAGTCGGCGAGGACGGACAGCGAGCGCAGCCGGGCCCAGCCGCCCCGGCGGGAGAGCACGAGGGCGGTCGCGCCGTCCGCGTAGGGCGTGCCGGGGTCGGTGCGCCAGCGGTCGATGCCGGGCGCACAGAACCGGTCGGCGGTGGTCAGCAGTGCGTCACAACGGCCGGTGCCCGCCGTCAGGTAGGCGGCGGCCAGGTCGAGGGCGGCCATCCCGCCGTTGGACATCTGCCGGATCTCGATCGCGGGGCCGTTGCCCGCCCCCGCCTCGCGCTGCACGTACGAGGCCACCGGCCACAGGTCCTGGCCCTGGTGGTACGTGTCCGCGTGCAGCACCAGATCGACGTCGGCCGGACCCGACCCGGCACGCTCCAGGGCGGTGCGGGCGGCGGCCGCGGCCATCTCGGCCGCCGACTCGTCGGGCGAGTACGCCACCGAGACGGTGCCGGTGGTGGCGGCGGTCTTCTGCGGGCAGTCCCCGGCGGCGACGGCGTCGGCCACCGGGAGGAAGGAGGGAAGCCGTACGCCGGTCCCCCGTACGAAGATGTCGTCCAGTTGCACAGCAACTCCTGATCTCACACGTGCAGTTCAGCTCGCCGCCGCGGCCGGGCGGCCGGGCGCGCGCTCGGCGCGCAGGGTGTAGCGGTAGGCGTCGAGGAGCGCGCGCCAGGAGGCGGCCACCGTGTTGCCGTCGACGCCGACGGTGCCCCAGCGGCGCCCGCCGTCGCTGAACGTGCTCAGCACCCGGGCGGCGGCGTCGGTGCCGGCTGCACCGCTGAGGACGCGGACCTGGTAGTCGACCAGTTCCAGCGAGGCGAGTTGGGGGTAGTAGGGGTCGAGTGCGGCGTGCAAGGCGTGGTCCAGTGCGTTGACGGGGCCGTTGCCCTCACCGGTGGCGGTGAGCGGCACGCCGTCCACCCTCAGGGTGATCGTGGCCACGGTGCGGATGCTGCCGTTGGCCTCGCCGTCCACGCCCACTTGCCACGAAACAGCCTCGAAGGGCTGTGCGACCGCCCGGCCCGCCAGCTCCTCGCGCAGCAGCAGCTCGAAGGAGGCGTCGGCGGACTCGAAGCTGTAGCCCTGGTTCTCCAGCTCCTTGATGCGGGCCGCCGCGCGCCCCGCCGCCACGGAGCCCGCGTCCAGGTCGTAGCCGAGTTCGCGGGCCTTCAGGTCGACGGAGGATCGGCCCCCCATGTCCGATACGAGGGTGCGCATCGCGTTGCCCACCAGGGCCGGGTCTGTGTGCTGGTAGAGGTCGGGGTCCACGCGCAGCGCCGAGGCATGCAGGCCCGCCTTGTGGGTGAAGGCGGCGGACCCGACGTAGGGCGCGGCGGGCCGGCCGGGAATGCCGGTGAGCTCGGCGACCGAACGGGCCGTGGCCGCCATGTCGCGCAGCCTCTCCACGGGCACGGCCTCGATCCCGCGCTTGAGCACGAGGTCGGCGGCGAGGGTGAACAGGTCGGCGTTGCCACAGCGTTCGCCGTAGCCGTGCGCGGTGCCCTGGACGTGGCCGGCCCCCGCGTCGACGGCGGCGAGCGTGTTGGCGACCGCGCAGCCGGTGTCGTCGTGGCAGTGGATGCCGATGCGCACACCGGTCGCCGCGACCGTGGCGGCCACCGCGGCGCGGACCCCGTCGGGCAGGGAACCGCCGTTGGTGTCGCACAGCACGACGGTCTCGGCGCCCGCCTCGGCGGCCGTGCGGGCCACTTCGAGGGCGTATCCGCGGTTGGCGGCATAGCCGTCGAAGTAGTGCTCGGCGTCGACGAACACCCGTCGCCCGGCATGCACCAGGTGCCGCACCGTACTGGCGATCATGGCGAGGTTCTCGGCGAGCGAGGTGCGCAGGGCCAGCTCCACGTGCCGGGCGTGGCTCTTGGCGACCAGGGTCACCACCGGCGTCCCGGCCTCCAGCAGGGCGCGCACCTGCGGGTCGGCGGAGACCAGGGTGTCCGGCCTGCGGGTCGCCCCGAAGGCCGCCACCTGTGCGTTATTCAGGTCGAGTTCGGTGCGAGCGCGGCGGAAGAACTCCGTGTCCTTGGGCACCGCGCCCGGCCAGCCGCCCTCGATGAAGCCCACTCCGAGGGCGTCCAGGTGGCGTGCGACGGCGAGCTTGTCGTCGACCGTCAGCACCATGCCCTGCTGCTGCGTACCGTCGCGCAGGGTGGTGTCGTAGAACTGGAAGCCGGCCCCGGCCGGATCGTAGCCCTTCATGCGGCGACCTCCACGCTGGAGTGGTCGCCGACCACAAGGCGTGTGCAGGTCGCCACGCGCGCTGAACTGACCGTGGCGTCGCGGCCGATGACCGAACCGTGAACGCCGCCGACACATAGCACGGCCGCTCCGTCCAGCATGATCGAGAAGTCCACTCCCGCCGCGTCGAGTTCACAGTCCCGGCCTATGGAGGTGTGCGGGCCCACCCTGCTGTCCGTCACCACCGTGCCGGCCCCGATGATCACGGGTCCGGTGATGCGCGAGCGGACGATCCGAGCCCCCTCTTCGATCACGACGGCCCCCTCGATGACACTGGCGGAATCCACCTCGCCGCCGACGAACCCTGCTATGCCGTCGAGGAGTTCACGGTTGCAGTCGAGCACGTCCTCGACCCTCCCGGTGTCCTTCCAGAAGCCCGAGTAGAGATGCGCACACACGTCGGCCCCCTGAGCGACCAGCCACTGGAGGGCGTCGGTGATCTCCAGCTCCCCTCGTGCGCTGGGCTCGATGGCGGCGACCGCGGCGTGCACGGCCGGAGTGAAGAAGTAGACGCCGATCACTGCCAGATCGCTCCGCGGCTGCTGCGGCTTCTCCACCAGGCAGAGCACCCGACCATCCTCGTCCACCTCTGCGACGCCGAACGCCCGCGGGTCGGGCACCTTGTGCACCACGACCTGGGCTGCAGGCCGGCGGGCTCGAAACTCCTCGGCCGCCTCCCGGATGCCTCCGGTCAGCATGTTGTCGCCCAGGTACATGACAAAGTCGTCCTCGCCCAGGAATTCGCGGGCGATATCGATACAGTGCGCGAGCCCACGGGGCGCATCCTGCGGAATGTAAGTGATCTCCACTCCGAGTGCCGTGCCGTCACCGAGCACGGCCGCGATCTCCTGGGCCCGGTCTCCGACGATCACTCCCACCTGGGTGATGCCGATCGCGCGCAGATCGTCCATCACATGGACCAGAACCGGTCTGTTGGCGATCGGGATCAGCTGCTTGGGCATCGAGTGGCTGAACGGACGCAGCCGGCTGCCCAGTCCTCCGGCCAGTACAAGTGCCTTCATCGAGTTCCTCCTCGGAGCGTGCGCCGGCACCTCATGCAGGGGCTTCGCCTGTCTCCTGTGCCGACGCAGCATGTGGCGACGAAGTCGCGCCCCGCTCAACCGCGGCTGGTGCCCGGCCTGACCCGGTCAGGCAGCGCGCGCGGCGCCGGACGCCACCCAGGCGTCGATCTCCGCATCGGCGAGGCCGCACTCGGCCAGGACCTCCCGGGTGTGGCTGCCTGGTCGGGGCGCCGACGGTGGGGTCTGCCCGGGGGTGCGGCCGAACCGCGGCGCGGGAGCGGGCTGCCGGTCCTCCCCGAAGGTGCCGCGCGACCGCAGGTGCGGGTGGTCGGCCGCCTCGTCGACGGTGAGGACGGGGGACACACAGGCCTCGGTGCCGTCGAGGACACCGAGCCACTCCGCGCGGGTACGGGACGCGAACCGGTCCTCGAACACGGCGTGCAGATCCGGCCAGTTCGCCGGGTCGGACCGATCGGGCAGGGCGGCCGCGTTCAGGCCGAGACCGTGCAGCAGAGCCGCGTAGAACCGCTCCTCCAGCGCTCCCACCGCCACGTGGGAACCGTCGGCGCAGGCGTAGACACTGTAGAACGGCGCACCGCCGTCCAGCAGGTTGCGGCCCCGCTCCAGCCCCCACTGTCCGGCATCGGCCATGCCGAGCAGCATGCCGAGCAGCGAGGCGGTCCCGTCGACGATCGCCGCGTCGACGACCTGGCCCAGCCCGGAGCGCTGTTGCTCGTAGAGGGCGGCCAGCACGCCGTTCACGAGCAGTTGCCCGCCCCCTGCGAAGTCGCCGAGCAGGTTGAGTGGCGGCACGGGCGGCCCGTCAGGACCACCGATGGCGTGCAACGCGCCGGTCAGGGCAATATAGTTGATGTCGTGGCCGGGCGCCTGTGCCATCGGACCGTCCTGCCCCCAGCCGGTCATCCGGGCGTACACGAGCGCCGTGTTGCGCGCGCGGCACTCCTCGGGACCGATGCCCAGCCGCTCGGCCACGCCCGGGCGGAACCCCTCCACCAGGACGTCGGCACGCTCCGCAAGCCGCAGCAGCGCTTCCACGCCGCGCGGGTCCTTCAGGTCCAGGGCCACCGAACGGCGTCCCCGGTCCAGGACGCGGTGCCAGCTCGCGAAGGGGCGGGCCCCGTCGGCCCGGTCGACGCGGATCACGTCTGCGCCCAGGTCGGCCAGCGTCATACAGGCGAAGGGAACGGGCCCGATGGCGGCCAGCTCCAGAACACGCAGCCCGGCCAGCGGACCGCTCGTCCCCGTACCGCGGGCGCGTTCGGACGTTCTGTTCAGCGGTGTCTTCGGCATGGCGGCGGAGAGTAGACGGCACGGCTGTATCCACCCTCGACGCGGCCTCGTGCGACCGGAGGAGGCGGACCGGTCGAGCCGTGCACGAGGACCGCGGGGCACCATGGGCGGCGCGAGAACCGTCTGCACCACGACCGGGGGATGTTCCTATGGCCACCCGTACGACCACGAACGGGATCGTACCGGTCCTGGACCGACGGGCCCTCAACCGCGCGCTGCTGGCCCGGCAGCTCCTCCTGGAGCGCCACCGCATGACGGCTGCCGAGGCCATCGCCCACCTGGTCGGCCTCCAGGCCCAGGCCCCCAACCCCCCGTACATCGGCCTGTGGACACGACTGGAGGACTTCCGCCTGTCCGAGCTCGCGGACCTGCTCACCGGCGGGCAGGCAGTGCGCATCGCGCTTATGCGCAGCACCGTCCACCTGGTCACCGCCCGGGACTGCCTGGCGCTGCGCCCGCTGACCCAGCCCGCGCTCGACCGGGACCTGCGCGCCAGCCGCTTCGGCAAGCTGGTCGCCGGGCTGCCGGAGGAGGAGCTCCGGGCAGCCGGGCGCAAGGCGCTGGACGGGACCGGGAGCGGGCTCACGACCAAGGAGCTCGGCGTCCGGATGCAGGAGACCTGGCCCGACCGCGACCCTTCGGGTCTCGCGTACGCGGCGCGCAACCTGCTCGCCCTGGTGCAGACCCCGCCGCGCGGGGTGTGGGGCGTCGGCGGGCAGACCCGCTACGCCACCGCCGAGACCTGGCTGGACCAGCCGCTCGGCGAAAGCCCCTCGCTCGCGGACACGGTGCTGCGCTATCTCACGGCGTACGGTCCGGCGACCGTCAAGGACGTGCAGACCTGGGCCGGGCTGACGCGGCTGCGCGAGGTGGTCGACGGGCTGCGGCCGCGGCTGCGCGTCTTCCGCGACGAGCAGGGCAGCGAGCTCTTCGACGTGCCCGATGCCCCGCGGCCGGATCAGGAAGCGCCTGTACCGGTGCGCTTCCTGCCGGAATTCGACAACATCCTGCTCTCGCACGCCGACCGCAGCCGCATCATCGCCGACGAGCACCGGGCCCGGATCTTCACCCGCAACGGCATCATCAAGGCGACCTTCCTGGTCGACGGCCGCGTCCACGGCATGTGGACGATCGCCCAGGAGCGCGGCACGGCGGTCCTGACCGTCGAACCCTTCGGAGCACTGTCGCGGGCCGACCGCGACGCGCTCGCAGAGGAGGGTGACCGGCTGCTGGCGTTCGCCGCGGCCGGAGCCGCCTCGTACGACATCCGCTTCGCACCCGCCGGCGGCTGAGCCCGCCGTCCCCAGAGAGAGGCATTCCCCATGTCCGACAGCACCTTTGCCGGCCGCACCGTCGTCGTCACCGGCGGCGGCACAGGCATCGGCCGCGCCACCGCGCTGGCCTTCGCCGGGCTCGGCGCCGCGTCGGTGATCGTCACCGGCCGCCGCAAGGAGCGGCTCGCGGAGGTGGCGGAGCTCAGCGAGGCCATCGTGCCCGTGACCGCCGACGTGACGACCGCGTCGGGCGCAGAGGCCGTGGCCGAGGCCGTGCAGGAACGCGGTGGCGAACTCGACGTCCTGGTGCACAACGCCGGCATCTTCCGCTTCAGCCCGCTGGCAGCACTGGACGTGGCCACCGCCCGGGAGGTGCTGGAGACCAACGTGCTCGGCCCGGTGCTGCTGACCAATCACCTGCTGCCGCTGCTGCGTTCGCCCGGCGGCAGCATCGTGCTCGTCTCCAGCCGCGGCGGCCATAACCCGGGCCCGGGCAGCTCGCTGTACTCGGCGAGCAAGGCCGCCGTGCACTCCTTCACCACCAGCTGGGCCGCGGAGCTCGCCCCGCAGGGCATCCGGGTCAATGCGGTGGCCCCCGGCTTCGTGCGCACCGAGGCCTATGCCGCCAATGGGCTCAGCGAGCAGGAGGCCGAGGGACTGTTCGCAGGCGTCGCTCACACCGTGCCGCTGGGCCGGGTCGCGGACCCCGAGGACGTCACGCCGTGGATCACCCGCCTCGCGGATCCGTCTGCGGCGGCCCTGGTCACCGGCCAGATCATCACGATCGACGGCGGTCTGGACGTCGGCGGCGGCCAGGGCTGACGAGCCTGCCACAGGACGGAGCGGAGCTCTCCGTTCCATGAGGCCTCGAGTGGCCGTCGAGGGGCCCCGAGAACACTTCTGCCCGGCTCACCCCCCTACGTCCGTTGCTGAGGAGAAGAAACCATGAGTTCCGCTTCCGCCACGGCGGCCCCGCCGGCCGCCGACCGACGCCGGTGGCTGGCGCTGGCCGTGGTGATGACCGCCACCTTCCTGGACCTCGTCGACGTCACCATTGTGAACATCGCCATTCCGAGCATCCAGCGGGACATCGACGCCTCGTTCAACGCGATTCAGTGGATCACCGCGGGGTACGCACTCGCGTTCGCCGTAGGTCTGATCACCGGCGGACGGCTCGGCGACATCTACGGCCGCAAGCGGCTGTTCCTGATCGGAATCGGTGGGTTCACGGTCGCCTCCGCGGTGTGCGGCGCGGCAACGGGCCCCGGAATGCTCATCGCCGCGCGTGTCCTCCAGGGCGGCATGGCTGCACTGATGGTGCCCCAGGTGCTGTCGATCATCCATGTCACTTTCCCGGCCGAGGAACGCGGCAAGGTCTTCGGCATGTTCGGCGCGATGATCGGCCTGGGATCGGTGACCGGACCGCTCATCGGGGCGCTGCTCACCGAGTGGAACCTCTTCGGGCTCGAGTGGCGACCGATCTTCCTGGTCAACCTGCCGGTGGGCCTGGCAGGCCTGGTCCTGGGCATGCGCTTCATCACCGAGTCGAAGGCTCCCAGCGCACTGCGGCTCGACCTCGTCGGGGTGCTCCTCGCCAGTGCCGGACTGCTGATGCTTCTCTACCCCCTGACCCAGGGGCGCGAAATGGGCTGGCCGGTCTGGGGGTTCGGTTCCATGGCGGCGAGCCTCGCGGTCTTTGCCGTCTTCCTGCGCCACGAGCGTGCCAAGGCCCGCAAGGACGGCTCGCCACTGGTCGAACTCTCGCTGTTCCGGATCAAGAGCTTCACCGCGGGCATCGGGGTCCAGCTGACCTATGGCCTGGTATCCGGCATCTTCTTCCTCATCTGGACGGTCTACATGCAGACCGGCCTCGGCTGGTCACCACTGCACGCCGGTCTGACCGGGCTGCCGTTCTCGCTGGCCGCCGCAGTCTCCTCCGGTGTCTCCGTACAGCAGCTCGTGCCCCGGTTCGGGCGCGGGACACTTCATGCCGGCGCGCTGGTCAAGCTCGCAGGCGTGCTGCTCTACCTGTGGGAGGCCGAGCAGTACGGGACCGGCATCACCTCCCTGCAGATGGCCCTGCCGCTGGCGGTGATGGGCATAGGTATGGGCCTGATCATCGCGCCCATCACGGACACGATCCTGTCCGAGGTGCCGAGCGAACACGCCGGTTCCGCCTCGGGACTGATCAACACGACCAACCAGGTCGGCCTGGCCTTCGGCTTGGGCCTGGTCTCCGTCGTCTTCTTCGGCGTGGTGGACGACGCCGACCCGGCCCGGGGGGCCGGGCAGGCGTTCGCCGACGCCTTCAGCCACGCGATGTGGTGGGTGGCCGGCGGACTGGCCCTCATTTTCGCGCTGATGTTCGCCCTGCCGAAGAAGTCACGCCCGGCCGACCAGGAGCAGGCGCCCCAGGGCCACGCCGAACATCCTGCGCCCGAGCCCGCCGTGTGAACCGGGACCGCTGAACCCGGGCTGTGGCCCGCCTGTCCACAAGGACGGACGGGCCACAGCCCCGTTGCGGTTCCGGATCCATGGGGAGTCGAGCCGTCTTCCATGCCGTACAGGCACGTTGGGGCACTGCCACGGCCCCAGTGGGCCGGGGCCGACCACGACGTCTCCGACGAGAGAGTGCCCCATGCCAGCTTCAGACATCCGGCCCGTACCACCGAGACTGCCCTCGCTGACCGGGCTGCGGTTCGTCGCCGCACTCCTGGTCCTGCTGTCTCACGCGGGCGGCTTCCTCCTCTTCCGTAGTGCAGGTTCCGGCAAGGATTACTCGTCCTACCTGTTCGATGCCGGCAACAAGGGGGTGTCGTTCTTCTTCATCCTCAGCGGATTCGTCCTGGCCTGGGTGCACCGGCCGGACGACACCGCACGGCACTTCTGGCGCCGTCGCCTGGTCAAGGTCTACCCGAACCACCTCGTCACCCTTGCGGCCACGGTGGGGCTGATGACCTGGGCGGGCATCGCGGTGACCGTCTCCAACACCGTGCCGACGCTGTTCCTGGTGCAGAGCTGGATTCCCGAGTTCAACGTCATCCAGGGGCCCGGCGTCAACACCCCGAGCTGGTCGTTGGCCTGCGAGATGCTCTTCTACGCCGTCTTCCCGTGGCTGATCGTGCTGCTCGGCCGCATCCGGGCGGCACGCCTGTGGGTGTGGGTGGCCGGCACGACCCTCGCGATCGTGGCCGTCCCGTTCGTGGCCCAACTACTGCCGAACGAGCCCCATATGCAGTTCGACCCCATCCCGTGGTGGGACTACTGGTTCGTCTACTACTTCCCCGCGGCCCGGCTGCTGGAGTTCGTGCTCGGCATCCTCATGGCGCGTGTCGTGCTCAGCGGACGCTGGATCGCGCTGAAGACCGGCCCGGCCCTCCTGCTGACCGTCGTGGCCTTCGTGGTGGCCGCCCGGCTGCCGGGCGAATTCGGCCGGGTCGCCCCGACCGTGCTTCCGCTCGCACTGCTCATCGCTGCTGCGGCCACCGCTGATGCGGAGGGCCGACGCACCCCCTTCGGGGGCCGGGTGATGGTGTGGCTGGGCGAGGTCTCCTACGCCTTCTACATCGTGCACTTCCTCGTCGTCAGCTATGGGCCGATCGGCACGGCCTATCCGGAGTTCTGGGGCAAGGTATGGACCCTGCCCGAGGTACTGCGCGACACCGCCCTCACCTTCGCCATCACGCTGGTCCTCGCCTGGATGCTCCACGCTGCGGTGGAGCGCCCCGCCATGCGCCGATGGAGCCGCCCTGCGGCACAGACCGGCGCCGGACGCCCGAAGGCGGGGACCACGGCGGCACCGGCTGTCGCGCCGTAGCAGCCGAGGCCGGGCATCCTCTGTCCAGCACGACTCCACCCGCATTTCAGGCACCGTTCCTAGCCTCGTGACGACCGAGCCAAGTCGCCGCGCTGGAGGGGAACTTCAGATGGATCCGGCACCCACCCCATTCCGTATCGACATACCCGAGGCGGACATCGCCGACCTCCGGCAGCGGCTCGAGCGGACCCGCTGGCCGGAGGCGGAAACCGTCGCCGACTGGTCCCAGGGCGTGCCCCTGGCCTACGTCCGGGAGCTGTGCGCGTACTGGGCGGACGGCTACGACTGGCGCGCCACCGAGACCCGGCTGAACGCGCTGGACCAGTTCCGCACGGTGATCGACGGGCTGGGTATCCACTACCTGCACGTGCGTTCGCCGCACCCCGGGGCCGTGCCGCTGTTGATCACGCATGGCTGGCCGGGCTCAGTCGTCGAATTCCTGGACATCGTGGGCCCGTTGACCGACCCTGAGGACCCGGCAGATGCCTTCCACGTCGTCTGCCCCTCACTGCCCGGTTACGGGTTCAGCGACAAGCCCGCCGATGCGGGCTGGGGCGTCGAGCGCATCGCGGCCGCCTGGGCCGAGCTGATGCGCCGGCTCGGCTACGAGCGGTACGTCGCCCACGGGGTGGACTGGGGATCGTTCATCACCGCCGCCATGGGCGAGGCCGATACGGGCGCGCTCGCGGGCATCCACGTGGCCATGCCGTTCGCGCGGCCGCCGCAGGAGCAGGTGGAGCTCGACGAGCGGGACGTTGCGGGGCTCGCCGCGATGAAGGAGTTCCAGCAGCAGGAGGGCGGGTACTCGGTCGTCCAGACCACCCGTCCGCAGACCCTCGGCTACGGGCTCACCGACTCCCCCGCGGGCCAGCTAGCCTGGATGGCCGAGAAGTACCGGGCCTGGAGCGACCACGACGGCGACCTGGAGCAGGCCATCCCGCGCGACCGGCTGCTGGACGCCGTGACGGTGAGCTGGTTCGCCGGCACGGCCGCTTCCTCGGCCCGCATCTACTGGGAGAGCCAGAACAAGCTCGCGCTCGCCCCCGTCGCCGTGCCCACCGCCGTCGCCAACTACCCCAAGGACGGGCGGATGCCGCGCCCCTGGATCGAGCGCCGCTTCACCGACCTGCGGGACTGGACGGACCACGCGCGCGGCGGCCACTTCCCGGCCCTCGAACAACCCGACGCCCTGGTCCGCGACCTGCGTGCGTTCTTCCGCACCGTGCGCTGACCGACCCACCGGCTTCTAGGAAGGACCCACCCATGACCGCTTCTGCCGTCGAACCCGAGATCCTGGACGGGGTCAAGACGTTCCCGTACGCCCGCAAGTGCCCGTTCTCCATGCCGCCCGAGTACGACGGGATGATCCGGCAGGACGTCTCTCAGGTCACCCTGGACGGCTCCGGGCTGCGCATCTGGACGATCACCGGCTACGAGACCGTCAAGCAGCTGCTGACCGACCCGCGCGTGAGCGCATCGCGCAAGCACGCCAATTTCCCCTTCTACTTCGTGGCCCCGCCGGAGTACCGCACCGAGACGTCATTCATCGGCTACGACGGCAAGGCGCACGCCACGACGCGCCGCAAGGCCGCGCTGACCTTCACCGCCCGCCAGGTGAAGCGGCTGCGGCCGCGCATCGAGGAGATCGTCGACGAGCACGTCGACAAGCTCCTGGCGAGCGAGAAGAAGCCGGTCGACTTCCACCGGGTGTTCGCCCTCGCCGTGCCGATGACCGTCATCTGCGAACTGCTGGGCATCCCGCAGGACAAGCACGACTTCTTCATCAAGCACGGCACCGCCCTGCTCGGCGGCCACAGCACCCCCGAGGAGCGCCAGGCGGCCATCGTCGAGGTCAACGCCTACGTCGACGAGCTCATCCAGCTCAAGAAGCGCGAGCCGGGCGACGACCTGCTCAGCCGAGCGATGGCCGACTACGAGGAGTCGGGCGAGCCCTACACCGACCGCGACCTGTTCAACATGGTGCGGCTGCTGATGAACGGCGGCCACGAGACCACCGCCAGCCAGATATCGCTCGGCACCGCCGCCCTGCTGGAGAACCCGGACCAGCTGGAACTCCTGCTGAACGACCCGGAGTTGGTCAAGCCGGCCGTGGAGGAGCTCGTACGCCTCGCCACCATCGGCGACACCGCCGTCCCGCGCGTGGCACTCGAGGACATCGAGATCGGCGGGCAGCTCATCCGCAAGGGCGACGGCATCCTCTGCCTGGGCCTGGCCGCCAACCGCGACCCGGAGGTCTTCCCCGAGCCGGAGAAGCTCGACATCACGCGCGGCAGCCGCAAACACCTGGGTTTCGGCCACGGCGTGCACCACTGCATCGGCGCCGACCTCGCCCGCCTGGAGCTGGAGATCGTCTGGAGCAAGCTCTTCCAGCGCATCCCCACGCTCCGTCTGGCCAAGCCCTTCCTGGAGATCCCCCGCAAGGAAGGTGCGGTCATCTACGGGCTGTGGGAGCTGCCGGTCACCTGGTGAGGCAGCGGCACCGAGCAGCACGGCGCCGGCCGCGCCCCCGGGAGGGGAGCGCGGCCAGCGCTTTCGGCACTGCCCTGCATCCGTCTCAGCGCGGATCCGCCGGGATGTCCGGACGCAGCGTGGTACCCAGGCAGCTCACGCGGGGCGGGGGCAGTTCACCGTCCACCAGGTACCGGTTGACGTAGCCGTCGACCTGCACGTTGCCGACGAGGGCGTAGACCTCGTGGTCGCCGGAGTCGGCGACGGTGACGAGGTGATGGCCGAGCCGCTCGGCCATGGTGACGCCGCCCGCGTAGTGGTCCATCGGGTCGCCGTCCGCCTGGACGACCAGGCCGACGGGGTAGCCGTTGCGCTCGATGGCCACGGGCGGCTCGGGAGCGGTGAAGGTGCGGAAGGCGCCCACCCAGGGCTGGGCCCGCAGCACGCCGTAGCCGTACGGGAAGCGCTTCCTGAACTCGCGCATGTCCTGGTAGTAGACCTCCAGGTCGGCGGGCCACTCGTGTTCCAGGGTGATGGCCTCCAGGACGCCGATGCGCAGGTCGCCCTCGCTGTCGGCGGGCCGCCAGGTGCCCTGCTCCGCCAGCAGTTCACGGGACCGTTCCACGTCCGCGGTGCGCAGTTCGGCCACGAGCTCCCCGAGCCCTGCCCACCGGGCGCGGTCGGTCGCGCGGTTGCCCACGGCCCCGTCGAACAGGGTGCGCAGGTCGCGACTGTCGTGCACGGTCTCCAGGCGGGCGACGGTCTCCTCGACGGCGGAGAGCACCTGGGCAGGAGTCGCGCCGAGGCCGAAGTGACCGTGCCGCTCACTGGTCCACCGGGCCCATTGGTCGACGTTGCGCTGCACCGCGTCGCCCTGCCACAGGAACTGTTCGCGCCAGGTCCAGTCCGGGTTGACGCAGGAGTCGAGGACGCTGCGGTCCAGGCGGGCGGGGAACAGGGAGCCGTAGACGGCCCCGACGTATGCGCCGTAGGCATAGCCCACGAAGGACAGCCGCTCCTCACCGAGCACGGCGCGGATGATGTCCATGTCGCGCGCCGTGTTGGGGGTGCTGATGTGCTGCCGCAGGTCACCGCCCGCACGCATGCAGGCGAGTTCCCGCAGCCGCATGTCCTCGGCGAGTGCCGCGAAGCCCGAGTCGTCCGGGCGGGAGTCGAACGGCACCTTGGGAACGGTGACCTCGGCGTGCAGCGGGGTGGAGGCTCCGGTGCCGCGCGGGTCGAACCCGATCAGGTCGTACACCTCGTGCACCGGAGTGCCGGCGAAGGCGTCGGTCAGGTGCCGCCCCTTGCCCCAGTCGCCACCGGGGCCGCCGTTGACGGCGAGGAGAATGCCGCGCCGACGCCGGGGGTCGGTGGCCCGGCGCCGGCTGAGGGCGATCGTCAAGCGCGGTCCCTCGGGGTCCGCGTAGTCGCGCGGCACCTCGATGGTCGCGTATTCCCTTGTGTGCGGGGCGACTTCGCCCCGGTGAGCTTCGGTCGTGGCCGCCGTCCACTGCACCTGCTGGGTATGGAACGCGCGCAGGGCGTCGTGGGGCGTCATCGCGGTCCGCTTGGATGCCACCGCAAACCTCCGTTCGGATCAGGAGGTCAGGGTCTCCTTGTCGCCTCGAGAGGCCCTGGATCCTGTCCGGACCGGCAAGGCGAGCGCCGCCACGATCCCGGCGGCCGCGAACAGGGCGGCACCGAGGAGCGCGAGGCTGTAGCCCGAGGCGAGGGCGTGCCGGGTGAGTGCCTCACCGGGTGCCGCACTGCCGAGTTCGGCATCGGTGCGGGCCGAGGCCAGCGTGGCGAGCAGCACCAGGCCGACGGCAC
The DNA here is from genome assembly GCF_053594995.1 of Streptomyces sp. NPDC002536. Taxonomy (NCBI): domain Bacteria; kingdom Bacillati; phylum Actinomycetota; class Actinomycetes; order Kitasatosporales; family Streptomycetaceae; genus Streptomyces; species Streptomyces sp. NPDC002536. The sequence goes on along the minus strand of NZ_JBSFWU010000028.1, from coordinate 24,849 downwards.
TGCCGAGTTGGCGGGTGGTGTTGAGCAGTCCCGAGGCGAGGCCCGCCTGGTGGGCGGGGAGCGAGGAGGTCGCGGCGTTGGTCGTGGCGTTGAGGACCGCGCCCATGCCGAGGCCGAGCAGCAGGGTGGGCCCGAGCACGTCGGAGGCGAACGTCGCATGCTCGTCGGCGCGCGAGAGCCACAGCAGTCCGACGGAGGACACCGCGAGCCCGGCGAGCAGAACCGGCCGGGGGCCGGTGCGCGGCACCACCGAGGAGATGCGCCAACCGCCGACGGCGATGCCGAGCGACAAGGGCAGGTAGCCCAGGCCCGTGCGGAGCGGGCTGTAGCCCATGACCTGTTGCAGGACGAGGGTGCAGAAGTAGAAGGTGCTGAAGAGAGCCGCGACCCCGAAGAACGCGACGAGGTTCGCGGCGGTGACCGCACGGTTGCGGAAGACTCCGAGCGGTACCAGAGGATGCGGAGAGACCTTCGCCTGCAGCAGCACGAAGAGCGCGAGCAGGACGACTCCGGCCGTCAGGGCGGTGACCACGCGGAGCGAACCCCAGCCGTAGGTGTGGGATTCGGCGACACCGTGGACGGCGGCGATCAGCCCGAGGGTGACGGTGAGCGCGCCGGGCACGTCGAGGGCGCGGCGCCCGCCCTGTGCGCGGGTATCGGGAACGGCCGCGTACACGACGCCCAGCAGCACGATCCCGATCGGCACGTTCACCAGCAGCGTCCAGCGCCACGAGAACCATTGAGTGATCACGCCGCCGACGAGCACACCGATGGCGCCCGCACTCCCCGAGACCGCACTCCACAGACCGAACGCCCGCGCCCTGGCGTCGGGTTCGGTGAAGGTGGTGCCGAGCACGGTGAGGGTGGCCGGGGCCATGACCGCCGCCCCCAGCCCTTGGAAGGCGCGCGCGAGCACCAGGGTGAGCGGATCGCCGGCCGCGCCGCCCACACTGCTGGCGAGGGTGAAGAGCGCGACGCCGGACAGGAACACGCGGCGCTGCCCGAAGATGTCCGCGAGCCGCCCGCCGAGCAGCAGGAAGCCGCAGACCGCCACGGTGTAGGCGGTGTTCACCCACTGGAGGCTGTGCCGGCCGAAGTGCAGGTCGCGGGCCACGGAAGGCAGTGCGACGTTCACGACGGAAGCGTCGAGCACGTTCATGAACTGGCCCAGGCAGCAGGCGAGGAGAACCAGGGCGAGTCGCGGGGCCGCCCGGCCGGTGGCGCGCGGGCTCGGCAGCGTCGATGCGGTCATGGGCCGACGCTGCTCCGTGGGGGTCGACCGTCACTGGCGCGCCGCTGGAGCCGGTGCCGCGCTTCGAGAGCGTCTCCAGCCGCCCCCCAGCACCGCTTGTCACTGTGCGGGGCGAACTGCCGTACGGATGGCCGTCATTCCCCGAGGAGAACGCCATGGCCAAGATAACCTTCAAGCATCCTGACGGCACCGAGAGGGTCGTCGATGTCCAAGCGCCCAACACGGTCATGCGCGGTGCCAAGATGCACAACATTGCGGGCATCGAGGCGCAGTGCGGCGGATCCGCCCAGTGCGGCACCTGCCACGTCTACGTCGACGAGAACTGCGCCGTGCCGCTGCCGGAGATGCACGAGGTCGAGGACGACGTCCTGTACGGCACGGCCTGCCCACGCCGTGACAACAGCCGTCTCAGCTGCCAGCTCCCGGTCACCGAGGAGCTCGACGGGCTCGTGGTGCACCTTCCGGAGGCCCAGTCCTGATGGCCGGCGCCTCCGCCTCCCCGGTCGTGATCGTCGGCACCGGCCAGGCCGGTTCGGACACCGCGGCCGCACTGCGGGCCCGCGGCTTCACCGGCCGGGTCACCCTCGTCGGCGACGAGACAGCGGTTCCTTACCAGCGCCCGCCGCTGTCCAAGGACTACCTCACCGGCTCCCGCAGCGCCGAGGGCCTGGAACTGCGGCCCGCTTCCTTCTACGCCGACCAGGACATCGAACTCGTCGGTGGGGACAGGGCAGTGGCTGTCGACCGCCGGTCCCGCGAGGTCACCCTGGAGTCCGGCCGACGGCTGCCGTACGGACAGCTGGTACTGGCCCTCGGCGCACGCCCGCGCTCGCTGCCGGTACCGGGTGCGGGCCTGGACGGGGTGCTCGCCCTGCGTTCCCTCGACGATGCCCGGCAACTGCGCCGTGCCCTCGACGCTGCACGTCGGCTGGTGGTGATCGGCGGCGGCTTCATCGGCCTCGAACTGGCTGCCACCGCCCGCCAACTGGGCATCGAGGCCACCGTCGTCGAGGCGGCTCCGCGTGTCATGGCCCGCGCCGTCAGCGTCGAGACATCCAGCCTGCTCACCGCGGAGCACCGTGCGCGGGGCACACAGATCCTGCTGTCCCGCGGGGTCAGCGCACTGCACGGTGACGCCTCAGGCCACGTACGGTCCGTCGAGCTCGACGGCGGCGAGCGCCTCCCCGCCGACCTCGTCGTGGTCGGCGTCGGCGCGCTGCCCAACACCGGGCTCGCGGCCCACGCAGGCCTGACCGTCGACGACGGCATCCTCGTCGACGAACTGCTGCGCACCGACGACCCGGCCGTTTTCGCGATCGGCGACTGCGCCCGCTTCCCCAGCCCGCACGCCGACCGCACGCTGCGCCTGGAGTCGGTCCAGAACGCCTCCGACCAGGCACGCTGCGTCGCCGCCACGATCTACGGGGAGGAGTTCCCGTACACGGCCGTGCCCTGGTTCTGGTCGGAGCAGTACGACCTGCGGCTCCAGATCGCCGGCCTCACCGACGGGCACGACCGGACGGTCACCGTCGGCGACCCGGCCTCCGGGCGCTTCTCCGTCTTCTGCTTCCACGGCGAGCGCCTGCTGGGCACGGAGTCGGTGAACCGGCCCGCCGACCACATGATCACCCGCAGGCTGCTGGCCTCGGGCGGACCGCGGCCGACGCCGGGCAAGGTGGCAGAGGAAGGATTCGACCTGAAAACGTATCGGCAACAACGGCAACCGGTGTGACCTGCCCTGCCTGCTGCTCCTCCACAAACAGCTCGCCCGCGGCTCTGCAAGCCGCGGGCGAGCTCGTTTCAGCGTTGTCCCGATGTCACACGCGCGTACCGGTGTCCTCGACCTGAACCGCGCGGGTGAGACGGTCGTTCTGGTCGTACTGGCGCGAGACACCAGTGCTGGTGAACGTGCTGCCATCGATGACGGCGGTCTGGTCGACGTCCACCCAGCCGAGGTAGTTGCCGTTCTTGTCCCACATCGGCTCGGCGACATGGAAGGTGAACCGGTTCGCACCGGTCTGGGTCCAGGTACCGGCTCCGCCGTAGACGAAGAACGCCTTGCCGCCCTGGGTGAACTGAACGGCACTGTTGTAGCTCTCGCCCTCGAAATGCACCTGGAGCGTCCACTTGCCAACCGGGCTGATCCGCGACGAATCCTCCGCGGCCTTGACCGGGTGCAGCGCAGTGTTCTCCTGGGCCTGGGCAACCGACACACCCGCGATGGGCGTCAAGGCCACGGTGGCAACCGCCGCCGCCAGCAGCGCCCGGAGCTTCGCCCGTTTGATTCCCGACCGGTTCATGCTGGTCCTCCCCCGCGCACGGCGCGTTTTCATCGATGAATGACGGGAACACAGTGCAGCCGCGCCCTTGACGGCCGCTCGAGGGCAAATACAGTCCCCGGTCCGGGGATCAGACGAACACGATGTCCCCCGGCACGGCGGCCTCCTTGCCCGTCACGAATCCGTGCAGGAGCTCGGCCTCGGCGAGCACCGCCGCACGTTCGCGCTCCGGCAGGGGCTGGAACGGCGTAATGAGCAGCCTGCCGCCGTCCGTCTCCCACATGCCGCGTACGAAGCCGTCGACCAGGAATGTGGGCCGTACGACCGCCATGCCGGGCGCCACCAGCTTGCGGTAGGCATCGTCGATCACGCGTTGCCTGTCGGCATGGCCCAGGAGGATGTTGTCGAAAGCGGGCAGGAAGCGGACGGGTACGGGGAGGTCCACGTCGGCGAGCGGGGCATCCGGCAGGTCGTACAGCTCCTTGCCCGCTTCGTCGCGGTAGACGCGCAGCCGCGACCGCATCCCCTCGACCACCTCGCGCAGCCGGGTCAGCCCGGACCAGGCCTGGATGTCCATGACCCCGGCCGGACCGAACGCCGCCAGATAGCGCAGGACCATGGTCTCGATGCTCGGCGACCCGACGAGCGGCCGCCCGATCCACTCCTCCGCGAGCACGCACGGCACCGAGCCACCGCGGCTGCCCCACACACCACTGGGCGGCGGGTGCAGCAGGGAGATCAGAAAATGTGCGGAACCGGCCAGGGCACTGCCCTTACGGCCGGGGTACCGATCCGCGAGCAGCCGGCCCAACTGCGGCCGTGTGAGCGTCCTGCCCGCCATCTCCTCGCGCGCCGCCCGGGCGAGGTCGGCGAGCTCGAGGCCGGCGATCTCCTTGCCGAAGCCCTGTCGCGGCGAACGGTCCAGGACGTGCTGGACCAGGGGGCGCAGCCAGAGGAAGTCGTCCGCAGTCAGCAGGTGCTGTGTCGTTCGCACCACGGCACCGCGGACCACGCTGCGGTCGTGCAGCAGCGTGGTCAGCTCGTCGTGCCGGAAATCTTCCAGCCGGGCCCACAGGCCGATGTACGGAGCGTCGGGCTCCTGCCCCTGAACGGCGACCAGATGCTCGACGAGTTCGAGGGCCGGCCGGGCGGAACGGCTCACCAGCCACTGTCGTTGCAGCAGCGTCCGGTTGAGGGTGCGCGTGGAGAGTACGGACATGCTGCCCATCCTCCCTGAAGCCCCCTCGAATGCCGCTCGAGGCGAGTGCCCGTCGCTCCAGTGCGGCGCCAGCGCGACGCGGGACGCTGAGCCGTCGTTCCGAAGCCCCACAGCAAGGAGACAGCCATGCAGGACATAAGCCCCACAGGCACCTGGACCGCACGCGTGCAGCGTCCTTCGGGGGCGGTCGTGAGTACCTTCCGTTTCACGGCAGACGGCCGGGTGCTGCTGTTCGAGGGCGGTGTGGGCGGGGGTACGTGGACGCCCGCCGGACCGGAGTCGTTCGTCTACCGCGTCGCGGAGCCCGTCTTCGACGCGAACGGCGCATACACAGGCTGGGTGGACATCGAGCAGTCTGCCGTCCTCGACGAGAACTCCTTCGCCAGCACCGGCACGACGATCGTGTATGACGCCGACGACCGCCGAAAGTATTCGGCCCGAGTGGACATACGGGCACGGCGGCGTCCCTGAGGACGCCGCCGTGCCCGGTGTGCCGGAACGTGCTCGCGCAGCCTAGAACTTGACGGCCACGTTGCCCTTGTACGTGCCCTTCAGCAGCGCGATGAGCGTCTCGGGGGCCGCCTGCAGGCCGCCTTCGACGGTGGTGTGCGGGAAGACGAACCTGCCCTCGGCCACCCACTGCGCGAAGTGCTGAGTCCACGCCCAGATTTGCTCGGGGGTGTGGTAGCAGGCGAAGGGCCTCAGCTCGAGATGCTTGGTGATGGCCGTCATCAGGTCGAACCTCGGGTTGTCCCCGTCACCGTTCTGCGCGGAGAGTGCACCGCACAGGGCGAAGCGGGCATGCGGCGCTGCCACCTCGACGGCAGCCTCGAACTGCTCGCCGCCGACGTTGTCGAAGAAGACGTTGATGCCCTCGGGCGCGAGCTCACGCAGCCGGTCGACCACCGGACCGTCGTGGTAGTCGAACGCGGCGTCGAAGCCGAGCTCGTTGACCAGGTAGTCCACCTTCGCCTTGCTGCCGGCGCTGCCGATCACCTTTGCCGCGCCGCGGCACTTGGCAATCTGCCCGGCCAGAGATCCCACACCGCCCGCCGCGCCGGAGACGAACACGACGTCGCCTTCACCCGCCTTGGCGATGTCGGCCATCCCGTAGTACGCCGTGGGCCCCTGGCTCAGGTAGTACACCGGGCTCGGGAACAGGGTGGGGTCCACCTTGAAGTACGTGTTCGCCGGGCCCCAGGAGTACTCGCTCCAGCCGGCCATCGACTGCACCACGTCACCGACGGCCAGATCGGGGCTGTTGGACTTCACGACCGTACCCAGCGCGCCGCCGCCGAGCCGCTGGCCGACCTGGAAGGGCGGCACGGGCAGTTGGCAGTCGGTCCGCATGAGGTCCTGGTACGCGGCAGCCAGCGGCAGGTAGTCGGTGCGGACGAGCACCTCGCCCTCGCCCTGCTCAGGCAGCTCGACTTCGGCGACGTCGAAGTACTCGGGGGTCAGTTCTCCCTCGAGGTGCTTGGCCAGCCGCACTTCCCGGGCCGTCTTCGGGGTCTGCGGCACCACACCAGCGCTCATAACTCTCCTCATGTGTGTTCGCCTCGGCGGGAACAATCAACTAGTGATTACCGGCCCCGACTCGGGGGGAGCTAGGGCCGCGGTGGAGCCACCGGTTCCGCCCCTCTGAGAACGTAATCCGGGCGGGCTCCAGGGCCGCTGGAGCCCGGGGAAGCAATCTGGCCCGCACCGCGCGCACGCGCGGGCCCGTGCGTTCCCAGAGGAGTTCTCCATGCGGATCCTGTTCACCGTGTGGCCCATGCCCGCACACCTCTACCCGGTCGTTCCACTTGCCTGGGCCCTGCAGGGCGCAGGGCACGAGGTGCGCATCGCCTCTCATCCCGCCCTCACGGAAGCCATCACCGCCACCGGGCTCAGCGCGGTGGAGCTCGGCACTGCGCAGACCATGCCCCCACTGTCGTCGGTCGGCGACTTCATGCTCGACGCTGCACAGCGTGACCGGCTCGCCGAAGCGCTGGACATCCGGCCCGCCGAGCACGAGGCATGGACCATGTTCAGCCACTACACGCTGGCCTCGATCGGCATCTTCCACACGGTGCAGGACGCTCCCATGAACACAGTGCCCAGTGTGGACGCCCTGGTCGGTCTCGCCCGTGCCTGGCAGCCCGACCTGGTCCTGTGGGACCAGTGGCCCGCCGCCGCCGTGGCCGCGCGCGTCGCCGGGGCGGCACACGCCCGGTTGCTGTGGGGCCCCGATTACTGCGGCTGGGCTCGCCATCGCCATCTGGAACGCGGCGGAACCGCGGGCACCGGTGTACCCGACCCGCTGGAGGAGCTGGTGCGCCCCGTCGCCGAGCGGTACGGCCTGGACCTGGACGAAGAACTGCTGCTCGGTCAGTGGACCGTCGACCCGACACCCGAGGCGCTGCGGCTGCCCACCCGCGCCCGGGTCGTCCCGGTGCGACGCGTGCCCTACACCGGCGCCGGCGCCGTGCCCGCATGGCTCCACCGGCGGCCACGGCGGCCGCGGGTGGCGCTGTCGCTCGGTGTTTCGGGGCGGATGTTCCACAACGACGCGGCCTTGGTGCGCGACGTGCTGGAGATGGTGGCCGGCCTGGACATCGAGGTGGTCGCCACCCTCGACGGCAATCAGCTTGCCGGACAGACGGTGCCGGACAACGTCCGCACTGTGGACTTCCTGCCGCTCAACCACCTGCTGCCGACGTGCTCCGCCGTCGTCCACCACGGCGGCGGCGGCACGCTCACAGCGGCTGCGGCCCAGCGGGTGCCCCAGCTGATCCTGGCGAAGGAAGGGGTGGAGGCCGGTGCGTACGCCTCGTATCTCACCCGCCACGGTGCAGGCCTGACCCTGGACAACAAGGAGCAGACGGTGGAGGAGATGGCCGAGCGGCTCACCCGGGTCCTCGAGGACCCCTCCTTCCGTGCCGGCGCCGATTCCATGTACCGGGACTGGCTGGCCATGCCGAGCCCGAATGATGTCGTGCCCACCTTGGAGAAGCTCACCGCGCAGCACCTGCGCTGAAGCGGCCCCGCCTGCCGGAGACGGTGACGGCCCCTGCACCCGGAAGATTCCTTCCTGGCGCAGGGGCCGTCGTGCGAGCGGCCCTGCAGGGCTCAGCCACGGGCCCGGACGAACTCCTTGACCGAGGCGATGACGTAGTCGAGCATCTCGTCGGTCAGCCCCGGGTAGACGCCGACCCAGAAGGTGCCTTCGGTGACGATATCGCTGTTGGTCAGGTCCCCGACCACACGGATCGGCTGGTCCGTGTATGCCGGGTGCCTCGTCAGGTTCCCCGCGAACAGTCTCCGGGTGCCGATCTTGCGATCCTCCAGGAAGGACACCAGCTCACCGGCGGTGAACGGGGCACCCGGTTCCACGGTGAGCACGAACCCGAACCAGCTCGGCTCGCTGCGCGGCGTCGCTTCGGGGAGCAACAGGTGCGGGGTGCCTTCCAGGCCCTCACGCAGGTGTTTCCAGTTGCGCCGTCGTGCTTCGACGAAACGGTCCATCTTCTCCAGCTGGGTCAGACCGAGTGCAGCCTGGAGGTCGGTCGCCTTCAGGTTGTAACCAACGTGCGAGTAGATGTATTTGTGGTCGTAGCCGTCGGGCAGCGTCCCCATGCGGTACTTGAACCGCTTGAGGCAGGTGTCGCTCACCCCCGGCTCGCACCAACAGTCGCGACCCCAGTCCCGCAACGACTCCACAATCCGGGCCAGCGCCAGGTTCGAGGTCAGCACGCACCCTCCCTCGCCCATGGTGAGATGGTGCGCGGGGTAGAAACTGACGGTGGCCAGGTCGCCGAACGTGCCGGTGAGCCTGCCGTCGTACTCGGCTCCCACGGCGTCGCAGTTGTCCTCGATGAGGAACAGGTCGTGTTTCTCGGCCAGTTCAGCGATCTCGGCGACCTCGAAGGGGTTGCCGAGAGTGTGCGCGATGATGACGGCCCTGGTGCGCGGCCCGATCGCCTGGGCCACACGCTCGGCGGTGGTGTTGTACGTACCGAGCTCGATGTCGACGAAAACCGGGATCAGGCCGTTCTGCAGGATGGGGTTGACCGTGGTGGGAAACCCCGCAGCCACAGTGATCACCTCATCCCCCGGACGCAGCCTGCGGTCCTCGAGCAGCGGTGAGGTCAGTGCGGAGACGGCCAGCAGATTCGCCGACGAACCGGAGTTCACCAGGTGTGCCTTGCGCCGCTTGAGCTTGCGGGCGAAGGCCGACTCGAACTGCCGGGAGCTGCGCCCTGCGGCAATGCGCATGTCGAGTGCGGCCTCCACCAGTGCCACCCGGTCGTCCTCCTCCAGAACGGCCCCGGACGGCCAGATCTCGGTGACCCCGGGGACGAAGCCGGTGTCCGGCTGGACGTCCTGGTGGTACTTGCGCACCTCGTCGAGGACCAACATCCTGTGCACGCTCATATCCGTATGCCTTCCTGATGTTCGTGTGCATGAGGTCGTGCCGCTCCGAGCAGGTCCCGCAGCGAGGTGTCCAGCTCCCTGCGCGGCAGCCAGCTCAGCAGCCGGTGTGCCTTGGAGATGTCCAGCTGCTGCCACGCAATGCCCGACCGGGCTGCGCTCTCGTCCTCTTCCACGGGCACGGGGAGACCACTCAGCATGACCATGTGCCGGACGATCCGGCGTGCGGTGATGCCCTCGCCACGCCCGATGTTGACGATCTGACCGGTGAGTCCGGCCTTGGGAGCGAGCCCCGCGGCGACGACCGCTTCCGCCACGTCACGTGCGTCGACGAAGTCCCGGTACACATCGAGCGAACCGAAGCGCAGGGGGCGCGGCGAGCCGCCCCGGCCGTGCATCACAGCGGCTTCGGCAAGATGGTCGGCGACTGTGCGCAACAGGCTGCCCGGCGGGGTGCCGGGCCCTATCGCGTTGGCGACACGCAGCACTACCGCGTCCACTCCGGTGGTACGCACCGCGCGCACCACGGCCTGTGTACCCAGAAGCTTGGTGCGCCCGTAGGGAGTGAGCGGGACGGCGGTGTGGTCCTCGGCGGTCGGGATGCCGGCCGCACCAGGCCCGTACTCGTGAACGCTGCCGAGGTGTATCAGTCGCACCGGATGTGCCGTGCCGGCAAGGGCGTCCAGCAACCGGTCGACGAGGTGCGCATTGCCCTGGACCATGTCGGACTCGGTCGCGTGCCAGGCTCGGCCCGCCGCGTTGACCATGAGATCGGGACGATGTCCCGAGAGCACCGCGGCGAGGGCGGCGCAGCCGCTGTCGGTGGTGAGGTCGACGGCTGGGACGCTCTTTCTGGAGAGCGGCAGTGCGGAAACTCCAGCGGCCTCCAGGGCTGTGCAGATGTGCCGGCCGAGGAAGCCGCCACCTCCCAGGACGACGGCCCTCATGCCGCCACCTGCCCGTCGGCGACCGGCTTCCACCACTCGCGGTGGTTCCGGTACCAGTCGACGGTGTCCGCCAGCCCCTGCTCGATGGGGATCCGCGGTGCGTAGCCCAGCTCCTCGCGAATCTTGGTCTCGTCGAGGGAGTACCGCAGATCGTGTCCGAGACGGTCGGGGACCCGCTGGATGCGGGAGGCATCGGCTCCGAGCAGGTGCAGCAGGCTCTCTGTGATTTCCAGGTTGGTCCGCTCGTTGCCGCCGCCCACGTTGTACACCTCTCCGGCCCGACCCCGTGTGAGCACCAGATGAACGGCCCGGCAGTGATCGTCCACGTGCAGCCACTCGCGGACGTTCCGACCGTCGCCGTACAGCGGCACGCTCCCACCCTCCAGCAGCCGGCCGATGAAGCGTGGGATGAGCTTCTCGGGATGTTGGTGGGGGCCGTAGTTGTTGGAGCACCGGGTGATCGACAGATCCAGGCCGTATGTGCGGTGGTAGGAGCGCGCGACCAGGTCGGAGGCTGCCTTGGACGCGGCGTAAGGGCTGTTGGGGGCGAGCGGCCACTCCTCGGTCCACGAGCCCTCGGCGATCGAGCCGTACACCTCGTCGGTGGAGACGTGCACGAATCGCGCCATGCCGGTGCGCCGACAGGCTTCCAGGAGTGTCTGAGTGCCCGCAACGTTCGTGCGGACGAAGTCGGCGGCAGCATCGATGGAACGGTCCACGTGCGACTCCGCAGCGAAGTGCACGACCGCGTCGTGCCCGGGCAGCAGGTCCAGGAGGAGCGGCAGATCGCCGATGTCGCCCGGGACGAAGTTCAGGCGGGGGTGCGTCTCGGGCAGGTTGGCCCGGTTTCCCGCGTAGGTGAGCTTGTCGAGGACGGTGACATGGGTGTTGCCATACGGCGTGTACGCACCCAAGAGCAGTGACCGGACATAGTGCGAGCCGATGAATCCGGCCCCGCCGGTGACGAGGATCTTCATGAAGCCACCTCGGCCGGGACAGGTCCGCACCCATGGACGGCGCCCGTCCACACGGCGAGCAGCCCGGCGTCCGCTGCCCGGGCCGCGGTGGGCGCCGCGGCGTCCCGCGCAGAGATCAGCGGTGGTTCACTGCATCTCCAGGGCAGGTCCAGCTCCGGGTCCAGGGGATTGACCTCGATCTGGGTCCCCGGCACATACAGGCTGGACACGGCATAGCAGATGCAGGTGTCGTCGGACAGGGCGAGGAACCCGTGCCCCACGCCCTCCGGCACGTAGACCGACTGCCCCGATGCGGCGTCCAGTTCGATCACATGGTGACGGCCGAAGGCCGGCGACCCCACGCGCAGGTCCACGATGATGTCGCGCAGCCTGCCGCGCACGCAGGTCACGTATTTGGCCTGCCCGGGCGGGGTGGCCACACTGTGGATACCGCGCAGGGTGTTGCGCCGGGACACTGAGTAGTTGATCTGCCGGGGCGTGAAGGGACGCCCCAGTACGCGCTCGAGTGCGTCGGCACGCATGGCTTCGTAGAAGTTACCGCGTTCGTCCGGAATGCGGTCCGGGGTGACGACATACGCCCCGGGGATCGCCGTCTCGGCAATGCGCACGGACTCGTCCTCTTCCTCTTCAGGGTTGTCGGGGGCCGCCCTTGCCGCCCGGCTCAGGAGCTCCAGACGACCGGGAGGCTGGAGAGCGTGTGGTTGATCTCACCGTGGTGCCAGGGCAGTTCCTCCTTGGGAACCGCCAGGCGCAGGTCCGGGAATCGGCGGATCAGGCCGTCGAGCGCAATCTCCATCTCCATCCGGCCCAGATGCTTGCCCAGGCAGTAATGGACGCCGTGGCCGAAGGAGATGTGGGGGTTGCGCTCGCGGGCCAGGTCGAGCCGGTCCGCGTGTGGGAAGACGCTCTCGTCCCGGTTGGCGGAGGCGAGGGAGAGCAGCACCGCCTCGCCCTTGGGGATCGTCGCCCCGCCCACCTCGATGTCCTCGGCGGCGATGCGCGGGAAGCCGGAGGTGTCGGTGGCGAACAGATTGACGTGCCGGAGAAGTTCCTCGACCGCCCGGGGAATCCTGGTGCGGTCCTCGACCAGCCACTGCCACTGGTCACGGTGGTCGGCGATCAACGCCAGTACAGAGTTGGCCAGTTGGTTGGCCGTGGTGTCGAAACCCGCTCCGATGAGGGTGAAGCCGAAGGTCACGAGCTCCTGCTCGCTGAGCCGGTCGTCGTTGTCCCGTGCCGCGATCAGCTCGGAGAGCATGTCGTCGCCGGGGTTGGCCCGTTTGTCCGCGATGAGGCCGACGATGTATTCGCTGAGCTTGGCCAGGCCGTTCAGCGACTCCTCGCCCCCGGCCCGGTCGTCGACGGTCGCGAACGCCCGGGCCCACTTCTCGAAGGCCCGCAGGTCCTGCGGCGGAACCCCGAGCAGTTCGCCGATGACCGTCAGCGGCAGCGGCACCGCCAGGTGCTCCACCAGGTCGACCGGCCCGCCCTGGGCCTGTAGGGCATCGAGCAGCTCGTCGGCCACCTTCTGCACCCCGGCGCGCATGCGCTCGACACGGCGCAGGGTGAAGGCGCCGGCCACCAGCTTGCGGAGCCTGGAGTGTTCGGGCGAGTCCAGGGAAATGATCATTTCCGGAGTGGTGTGCATCGTCCCGCCGACGCGCGGCGCATCCGGCCCGCAGGCCAGCGCCCGGCTCAGCCGCGGATCGGCCGACAGCTCGCGCACGTCTTCGTACCGGGTGACCAGCCAGGCGTCCACGCCGCCGACCGTCGGCACGCGCTTCACGGGGCACTCGGAACGCAACTCGGCGTACTGAGGTGCGGGACCCTGATAACTCGAACCGTTGAAGGGAAAGACGTCGGTCCCGGGGGCGACAGTCACGATGGCTCCTCCGCTTGCGTCGCTGGGTGGGGCCGGGCCGGCCTCGGACGCCCGCCCGAACCGCGATGGGATGCCACGCGGTCACGTCGCACCGTAGGGATCCGCACTGGAGGCCCGGTCGCCTGACCCTCGCGGGCCCGTTGGAGAGAAGCTCCGACACGAGAAGGGGCACCCCGCTCCGGGGTGCCCCTTCTCGTGTGCCCGTTCTCAGGACGGGTTGTGGATCTTGTCCGCCCAGGCGGGCGAGTCGTGGGTGACGACGCGGGAGCGCAAGTACAGCTCCCCGTCCCGGCGGACCAGGACGTCCTCGACCGTGGTGGTCGGCTCGAAGCTCACCTTGCCCTTGGCATCCGTCATGGTCACGACCGCCTGGTAGCGGACGTTCAGGTCGCCGCCGTGGAGCTCCCTGATGCGCATCCGGTCGAACCAGTAGCGGTAGACCAGCCCGTCGTAGTACGCAACGTTGTTCTCACGAGCCTCGCGTGCGGAGATCTCCTCGACGAGCGGCTTGTCCGGGTCGCCGCGGCGCTCCGACATCTCCTTCAGGAGCGTCTGGCGGCCCTCCAGCTTCCAGCCTCCGGGACGGTGCTCGATCGAGCCGTCCTCGGTCATCGTCTCCAGGAACTCCTCGAGCCTGCGCTCCTCGAGCAAGGGCATCTGCAAGGCGTAGAACTGCTGTACCTCCACGTACAGCTCCGCACCGACCCGCTGTCCGGGTCCCCGCAGCACCTGGGCCATTTCGGCTCCTTCCGATCTGTATGCGTACGTGTCCGGGGGCTGTGTCCGGACTCGCCCCTCAGTCCTCCGCCGGCCCCAGCAGCACGGCCGAGTAGTTCTTGCGAGCCGCCGTGTCGTACTGCAGCGCGACGTGGCTGGTCGCGGAGGTGACGTCGCGCCAGAACCGCTGGAGCGGCCGGGTCTCGCCCAGGCCGCCGGTGCCGGCGGCGCGGACCAGGAGGTCGACGGCCTCGCGGGCCAGCTCGGCGGCGAACGTGGCGTTGCGCTCGTTACGTGCCATGAGCTCCGGTGTGAAGTGCCGGCCGTCGAGGACCTCGGCGTTCTGCTCCACGAGGTGACGGGCGGCATCGACATGGCCGGAGGCACGCACCAGCAGCAGCTCGTTCGTCTGGCTGCGGCGGCGGCCGGTCAGGGACGCCGCGCACGCCTCCAGCGCACCGGCTGCGGCTCCGACCACGGGGGCGATGAAGGTGAGGCCGCCGACAGCCTGGAACGGCACGTTGTGCGCGGCGACGCCGGAGACCGCGTTGCGGCCGGTGAGCATGTCCGTGCGGTCGAAGGACAGGTGGGCGGGCACGAACTGCCCGTCGACCACGACCGTATGGCTGCTGGTAGCACGCATACCGATACTGTCCCAGCTCTCGCGGACGGTGTACGTGCCGCGAGGCAGGGCGAAGAACCGCAGCCGGGGCGGGCCCTCGGCGCTCGTGCCGGGGTCGGCCACGGCAGCGCAGACCAGCGCCCAGTCGGCGAAGTCGATGCCGCTCACATAGGCCCACTGGCCGCTGAGCCGCCATCCGCCGTCCACCTCGGCGGCCCGTCCCGCAGGCATCAGGGCGGTCGCGACCACGGCGTCCGGCCCCTCACCCCAGATCGCGCCGTGCCCCGCCTCGGGCAGGTGGGAGGCGAACCGCGCCGAATACGCACTCAACGACGCACACCAAGCCGCCGCCGCACACCCCGCACCCACCTCGACGACCGCCCGCGTCAGCTCGGCGAACGAGCCCTCCGCGCCGCCCCAGCGGGCGGCGACGAGGTACCGGGCGAAGCCGGCCTCGCGGATGGCCTCGACGACCTCGGGGACCAGGGCACGGGTGCGGTCGGCCTCCTGTGCGTGTTCGGCCGCGACGAGGCGGACCTTCTCGGCCGCGGCCGACAGGCCGGTTCCGTCGGTCATCACAGGTCCTTCACCGTCTCGATGGCCCGGGCGAAGCGCTCCAGCGTCTCCCCGGGGCTCGGGCCGTCCAGCGCCTTGAAGATGCGGTCCGCGCCCTCGCCGTGCTTGTGCAGCTTCACGTGTGCGAGCTCGACCTTCGTGCGGTGCTCGTCGACCGGGGTGAACTCGACCTCGATCTCGCTGGCGCGCTCGTCGTCGGTGATGGACTGCCAGTTGCCGTCGATGCGCCAGGTCATCACGAGGCGGCGGCCCGGCTCCCACTCCAGGACCTTGCCCCAGGCGATCTCGGTGCCCTCGACGTCCCACTCGTAGTAGCGGCCGCCGACGCCGGGATCGAAGGCCAGCCCGGCACGCTCCTTCTTCACCAGCACGTGGGACGGCGGCCACCAGGCGGCCGGCCGCTCGGTGAAGACCCTGAAGCAGTGCCCGGGCGTGGCCGCCACGGTCACCGACTTCCGTACGTCCGGAATCGTCTGCTCGGGCACGTGCCCTCCTCGCTCGTCCTGCTGGGTGTGACGACGGCACGCTGACCCGTCGCGCTCAACCCGCCGTGGAGAGCGACTGGACCGGGCACTCGAGCCCGAGTCCAGATGTCCGCTAGGTCCCGTTGTCACGGTCGTCCGGTCCAGGCCCACGACCGGCCCAGAGATCGGGAGTTCACCATGACAGAAGCGCCGCGCCGCACCGCCTTCGTCACCGGAGCCACCAGCGGGATCGGCCTGGCCGTGACCGAACTGCTGGCCCGGCAGGGCATCGCTGTCTTCGGCGTCGCCCGGAACGAGGAGAACGTGCGCAGCCTGGTCGAGCGGCTCCGTAAGGAGGGGTACGAGGCCGACGGCACGGCCTGCGACGTGTCCTCCACCGAGCAGGTGCACGCAGCCGTCGAGGCAGCGGTGAAGGCCTACGGACGCATCGACATTCTCGTCAACAACGCGGGCCGCAACGGCGGCGGCGAGACCGCGAAGATCGACGACGCGCTGTGGCTCGACGTCGTCGACGTGAACCTCAACAGCGTCTTCCGCGTCACCCGCGAGGCGCTGACCACCGGCGGGATGCTGGAGAACGGCTGGGGCCGCATCGTGTCCATCGCCTCGACCGGCGGCAAGCAGGGTGTGGCGCTCGCCGCCCCCTACTCCGCCTCCAAGCACGGCGTCGTCGGCTTCACCAAGGCCGTGGGCCTGGAGCTGGCCAGGACCGGCATCACGGTCAACGCCGTGTGCCCCGGCTTCGTGGAGACGCCCATGGCGCAGCGGGTGCGCCAGGGCCACGCCGAGTACTACGGCGTCACGGAGAAGGACGTACAGGACAAGTTCGAGGCACGCATCCCGCTCGGCCGCTACGTCGTCCCCGAGGAGGTCGCCGGCCTCGTCGGCTATCTGGTCTCGGACACCGCGGCCTCCATCACCGCGCAGGCACTCAACGTCTGCGGCGGCCTGGGCAACTACTGACCCGGCAGGCCGGGAGAGACGGAGCCGGCACCATGAACCCCACCGGAAACGCACTGCTGACCGCACCGGCCGCCCCCGACGCGGCCGCCTTCCGGACGGCGATGGGCACCTTCCCCACCGGGGTGACCCTGCTGACCCAGGGCAGCGGGAACGACGCGCTCGTGACCACGCTCAACAGCCTGACCTCGGTGTCACTCGACCCTCTGCTGCTCCTCGTGTCCGTCACGGCGGACGGCCGGATGCGGCCGCGGGTGACCGAGCGCGGCAGCTTCGCCGTCAACGTCCTCACCGAGCACCAGCGGGAGCTGTCCGGGGAGTTCGCCCGGCGGGACCGTCCCGAGGGCCTGGCGGCGATGCACCGCACCGGGGCCGTCGCCGGGGTCACCGGCAATGCGGTGATCCCCGCTGCGGCCGCCTCCTTCGAGTGCGTGCTGCACTCCGAGCACGAGGCCGGCGACCACGTGCTGTTCCTCGGACGGGTGGTGGCGCTGCGCACAGGCGTGCCCGCCGTCCGCCCCCTCGTCTTCCACGGCGGCCGTTACGCCGCCCTGACCCCCCTGGGAGCAACCGCATGACCACACCACTCACCAATACCGCGGGCCGCCTGGAAGAGGTCGCCGACGGCGTCCACGCCTTCGTGCAGCCCCCGGGCGGCTGGTGTCTCAACAACGCGGGGCTCGTCACCGGCACCGACGGCGGCGCCTCGGCCGTGCTGATCGACACGGCGGCCACCGAGTCCCGTACCCGGCGGCTGCGCGAGGAGGCCGAACGGGCGGCGCCCGACGGCCCGGGCTTCGTGGTCAACACGCACTTCCACGGCGACCATGTCTTCGGCAACGGCCAGTTCGCGGGACGGGCCACGATCGTCGCCCACGAGTCGACCCGCTCGGACACCGCCGAGGCCGGTCAGGGCCTGCGGCAGCTGTGGCCCGACGTGGCCTGGGGCGAGACCCCCGTCGTGCTGCCCACCTTGACCTTCCGCGATGCGATCACCCTCCGCCCGGTGGGCGGCCCCCGGGTCGAGGTGCTGCACGTGGGGCCGGCGCACACGCCCGGCGACGCGGTGGCCTGGGTGCCGGAGCGCGGCGTGCTGTTCGCCGGGGACGTGGTCTGGTCGAAGGTGACCCCGTACGTGCTCATGGGCTCGGTCTCGGGCTCGCTGCGCGCCCTCGCGCGGATGCGTGCGCTCGGGCCCGCCACGGTCGTCCCGGGACACGGCCCGGTCGGCGGACCGGAGTTGCTCGACGACACCGAGCAGTACCTGCGCTGGATCGGACGGCTCGCCGAGGAGGGCATCGCCGCCGGGTTCACCCCGCTCGAGGCGGCCCGCCGCACCGACCCGGGCCGGTTCGCGGACTGGCTCGACGGCGAGCGGCTGGTGGGCAACCTGCACCGGGCCTACGCCGAGCTGCGCGGGCTCGCGCCCGGGGCCCGCATCGACGTGTTCGGTTCGTTCCGGGAGATGGTCGAGTTCCACGGGAGCCTGCCGGCCTGCCACGCCTGAGCGCTCCTCCGGGGCGCTGTTTCAAGGGAGTTGAGGTACAGGTGAGCATGTACGAATCCGACGACGATGTCACCGAGCGCCCGGCACCGCTCCTGGCGGGCTGGGAGCAGGAGGACGATCCCTCGGTGGAACCGCACATCTGGCGCGGCATCGACTGACTGCAGTGCCGTCCGGCGCATGCGTCGGTGGGCGGCGGAGGAGATCCCCCGCCGCCCGCCGACGCATGCGCCGCTCCGGCCTCAGAGGGCCACGGGGACGTCCCGGTGGATGACCCGCGACCTGGTGCGCAGCCGCCCGTCCTCACGGACCAGGACGTCGTCGACGGTGAAGGTGGGCTCGAAGGTGACCTTGCCCTCGCGGTCGGTGCGGGTGACGAGCGTGTAGTAGGAGACGTGGAGCACGTCCGCGTCCTGCTCGTCCACCTCGATGATCAGGTGGCCGAACCAGTGCCGCACCGCGATGTCGCGGTAGCGCGGAAGGTTCCGGTGCATCCCGGCCACCATCGCGTCGCGCCCCTCGGCGCGTTCGCCGTTCGCGTGCACGACCACGCCGTTCTCGGTGAACGTGTTCGCGAAGCCCTCGATGTCCAGGGAGTCCACCCGCCGCATCTGCCGCGCGTAGAACGTCTGCACCTCGGCGTACAGGTCCCCGGTGACCGTCGTTTCCGTTGTCCGAACCGCCTGCGTCACAGCAACTCCTCCAGTGGATCCGGGCCGCCACGGGGCGGGCGGCTCGCACCGCACCACGCTGCCGCCCGCCGCTCAGGCCTCGCTGGAGAGCGGGACGACAGGCCGGACGGCGTCCGACCGCGGCCCGACGACGCCCTCGCGGTGCAGCTGGTCGTGGACCTCGTCGACGAGCCCGTGCAGCACCTTGATCTGGACCTTGGTGAAGGCCAGCACGGCGACGATCAGCACGAGGCCGGGCAGCTGGGACAGCAGGAAGGACTCGTTGAACTTGTCGACGTCGTAGCTGTAGACGACGATCACGCGCAGCACGGAGTCGATCAGGGCGGCGAGGCCGAAGGCCGCGGTCACGGCGCGCTCACGGGCGCGGAACGGCTTGGAGCGCACCCAGGCCTGCTCGTAGGCCACGGTGCGGTCGGGGTCGCCGTCGGTGGCCATGGGGGTGGCGGCCACGTAGACGAGGGGACGCCCGAAGACGCACGTGGACAGCAGGTACAGGGCGGCGAGCAGGGTGTAGAAGGACGGCTTGGCGGCGACCAGGCGCGGGTCGTTCGACAGGAACAGCAGGGCGACGGTCAGCGCCATTTCGAGGACGACGAGCAGGCCGATGACGTCGAGCTTGCGCCGCTGGATGGTGTGGATCAGCGTCCACACACCGCCCGCCGCACCGGCGAGGGTCAGCGCCCAGACCTGGCCGAGACCGGCCAGCTGGTGCAGGACGTAGAAGCCCGCGATGGGGATGACGAGGTCGAGCAGCATCGGGGCCAGGGCCCGGAACTTCTGCGCCGGGTTCGGTGCCGTACCGGCCGGGGTGGACATGCAAGGACTCCTTGACGAGCTTTCCAGTACCGGGGGACGACACCAGCCCCCTGCCACGCACCCCGCACGTGCTTCCAGCCCGGGCCACGATGTGTCTACGGCCGAGTCCTGTGTGAGCCCCCGCGCATGATCATTGCACGGGGTGACACACCAGGAGCGAAGGGTGACCCACACCACACCCCCACCCCGAAATACCTGACGCGTCAGTCACTGTTCATGCAGGTACCCACCGGCAAGGAGTGCCCCCATGAACGCCACGAACCCCGTGCACACCCCCCTCACCTTCACCGTCCTCGACCTCGACTTCCCCGTCGGCAGCAAGAACAAGACCGCCACCCTCGTCACCGGCGAGCACGACGCCCTGCTCGTCGACGCCGGCTTCACCCGCGCCGACGGCCACCGCCTGGCCGCCGAGGTGCTGGACTCCGGCAAGACCCTCACCACCGTCTTCATCAGCCACGGCGACCCGGACTTCTACTTCGGCGCCGAGGTGATCGCCGACGCCTTCCCCGAGGCCCGGTTCGTCGCCACCCCGCTCGTCATCGAGCACATCCGCCACTCCTACGAGGGCAAGCTCAAGGCCTGGGCCGCCGTCGGCGCCAACCTCCCCACCCGGCTCGTCGACATCGCCCCGCTCACCGGTGACATCACCCTCGAAGGCCACCGCTTCGAGCTCAAGGGCGGGCCCGCGGACCTGCCCGACCGCCACTACCTGTGGCAGGCCGGGCACCGCGCCCTCCTCGGCGGTGTGCTGCTGTTCCAGAACGAGCACGTCTGGACCGCCGACACCGCCCGGCCCGAGCAGCGCGGCGCCTGGGTCGCCCTGCTCGACGAGATGGCCGCGCTCGACCCGCAGCTCGTCGTCCCCGGCCACCGGCTGCCGGACACCGCCGCCGACCTCAGTGCGATCACCAACACCCGTGCGTACCTGGTGGCGTTCGAGGAGGAGCTGGCCAGGGCCGTCGACGGCGAGGCGCTCGCCGAGGCGCTGCTCGCCCGCTTCCCCGAGCACGGCATGCTGATCGCCGCCCGCATCGGCGCGAAGGTCGCCAAGGGCGAAATGACCTGGGGCTGATCCGCATGACGCACACCGGCTCCCCCTCCCCCGTCTCCCCCGCAGACGTGGTCCGCCGCCAGTACCTCGCCTCCGCCGCAGGCGATCTGGAGGCCCTCCGCGCCACCCTCGCCCCCGACGTGGAGTGGACGGAGATGGCCGGCTTCCCGCTCGCGGGCACCTACCGCACCCCGGCCGGGGTCACCTCCAACGTGATGGAGAAGCTCGGCGCGGAGTGGGACGACTGGACCGCCCACGACGACACGTACGTCGCCGACGGCGAGAACGTCGTCGTCCTCGCCCGCTACACCGCCGTCAACAAGGCGACCGGCAAGGCGATCGACGTCCGCGTCGCCCACCACTTCACGGTGCGCGGCGGACTGATCGTGCGCTTCGAGCAGTTCACGGACACCGCGAAGGTCCGCGACGCGATGGCGTGACCGAACGGCCGAAAAGAGGGCTCTCCCCGCGGGGAGGGCCCTCTGTACGTTGCGCTCGTCAACTGCCTCCGGAATACCTTCTGGAAAGGACACGACGACGATGCAGACGATCCAGTCACCGCGACCCGTACGCGCGAGACGCAAGGCCGCCGCAGCGGCCTCCGCGGCCCTGGCCACGCTGGCGGCCGCCGTCACCCTCGGCCTCGCCCCCGCCGCGCAGGCCGCCCCGGCCGGAGCCGAGAGCCTGGACGGCGTCTGGGCCTGCTCCGTCCCGCAGGGCTACACCTTCGACCAGGTCGTCAGCCGCCTCAACACCTGCGGCTCCGGCTTCGCGGCCCAGTACCACCTGCGCACGCCGCAGGACGGCATCTGGGTCTGCTCCGTCCCCGACTCGTCCTTCACCTGGGACCAGGTGGTCAGCAGGCTCAACACCTGCTCCACGTCCGGCTTCGCGGCGAGCTACCACATGCGCGCACCGGTCAACGGCCTGTGGGCGTGCACCGTCCCGCCGGGCTTCGTCTACGACCAGGCCGTGAGCCGCCTCAACACGTGCAGCACCTCGGGCTTCGCCTACAGCTACCACCTGCGCGGCTGAACTCCCGGGTGCCCGCGGCCCGTTAAGCCGTGCCACCGGCTCATACGAACGGGCTAAACCGGCGGCTTCTCGCCGTTTTCCGGTCCGGGGACCGCAAAGATCCGTGCGTACCGAGGACGCGACCCCCGCGCCCTCGTCCGTCTCCCCCGGATCCCGGAGCAAGGAGCACGCTCATGTCCCACGTCACCATGCGGCGCATCGCCGCCGTCGCCGCCTCGGCGGCCCTGCTGTCCGGCGCCGCCGCAGCGGCCGGGAGCGCGGCATACGCCGACGCCCCGGGCCACCACCACGGGGCCGGCGTCTCGGCCGAGCAGAAGGAGGAGGCGAACGTCTCCGTCAAGGGCGACCACCACGACCACGGCGCGCACCTCGGCTGGGACAAGGGCGTCGACAAGAAGAAGGACCACTTCGACGCCCAGCACAAGGTCTGGGTGCGCTGGGACGCCGAATCCCGCAGCAACGCCCAGTGGGACGTGCACACCCGCAGCTGGAAGCGTCAGCACAACGGCCACTGGCAGCACTGGGACAACGCCCACAAGGCCTGGAAGTGACAGCAGGCCGTGAGTGACCGGGTGTTGCGTCACTGCATCCCGCGGTGACGCAACACCCGCAGCGCGCGGCGCCCCGAAGGGGCGCGGGGAACTGCGCGACAAGCCACGACGCGCCCGCAGATGACGTCCCCGGGGCAGTGCCCCGGACCTCCACGGCAGTGCGTCGGCTGCAGGCCGGGCCGCCGCCGGTGGCTGAGCGCGCCCACGCGGCGGAGCCGCAAATCGATACAGCCCCGCGCCCCTTACGGGCCCCGTCAGAACCGCAGCACGCTCGCGATGTGCCCCGCCTCCGCCAGGTCGCCGTCCGGGACGAACCGCACCTCCGAGCCCTTGTCCAATGCAGCCTCGACGAGTTCGTCGACGATGTCCTCGTGCACCCCGTCCGGGGAGCCGGGAACACCGGAGTCGGCCGCCACGACCAGGTGGCCGTCCTCCACCCGCGCCGAGGTCTCGTACCCCTCCTCGACCGCCAGCAGCGCCACCCGGCCCTGCTGCACCGTCTGCCACACCTCGTCCAGGCCTGCGGCGTACCGGCGTTGGCCACGGGCGTCCACCAGGCGGCGCTGGATGTCGACGCGGCGCCGCTCGTGGCACTCGTCGAAGGCCGGGGCCAGCAGGCCGCGCAGTTCGGGGGCCGTCGCGGAGGCGGCGCCCCCGCGCTCGACGCGGGCCGTGACGGCCGCGCCGTGCGTGGAGACCTCCTCGAACCGGGCCAGCGACACCGGGAGCCCCACCAGGTACACCGGGCGCGGGTCGCGCTCCAGCACCCGGCCGAGGGCACCGTCCACCGAGCGCAGGTACTGGCGCTCCCGCTCCGTGCGGTAAGGGCTGGGCCGGCTGCCGTAGTTGGCGAAGTTCGCGCCCGGCAGCGCGTCCACCTGGTCGGGGATGGCCGGGGTGACCGGGAATCCGTTGCCCGTCACCTCCTCCAGGTGCCCGCCGTGCGGGCCGCCGCCGCTCCACAGCCGCGTCTCGCCGTCGGACAGCACCAGCGCCCAGTACGGCTCCTCGCCGATCCGCGCGGCGACCAGGTTGCGGGTGAGGTAGGTCCCGTCGATCACCACCCGCTGCGGCACGGGCCGCGGCAGGTACCAGAGTTCGTGCTCGCCGGGCGCGGCGAGGATCAGCAGCCCCTCCGCGGGGTGCAGGAAGTCGACCTCGGCGGCGGCCGCGTCCAGCCGCTTCTCGACATCGATCCGGACGTCCCGCGCGACCTTCGGATCCTCCCCGAGCCGCCGCTTCGCCTCGGCCAGGGCGTTCCGCAGCCGGACCCTGTCCTCGGGGTTGCCGGGCTCGCGCCGGTGCGTCGGCACGAGGAGGGAGACGGCCGGGTACGTCCGCGGGCGGCGCAAGTCCTTCAGTACCGCGTCCGTGAGATCGCCGATGTCCATGGATGCCCTTCTTCCTGACCGGCCGGGAAACCCTTCCAGACCACCAGAGCACCGCCCCGGCTGCCATTCGTGCGCGTCCGGTCGAAGGAGGCCGCGCCTCGGGGGATCATCGGGGAATGGACCGTTCCCTCCGCCTCGCCCAGCAGCCCGACGCCGACGAACTGCTCTCGCGCAGCCCGCTGGCCGCGCTGACGGGCATGCTGCTCGACCAGCAAGTCCCCATGGAGTGGGCCTTCACCGGGCCGTACACGATCGCGCAGCGCCTCGGCCGCGACGATCTGGACGCGCACGAGATCGCGGCGTACGACCCCGAGGCGTTCGCCGCCCTGTGCGCGCAGAAGCCGGCCGTGCACCGCTACCCCGGTTCGATGGCCAAACGGGTGCAGCAGCTGTGTCTTTACCTGGTCGAGCACTACGACGGCGACGCGAGCGCCGTATGGCGCGACGCAGGCACGGGCGCCGAGCTGCTGCGCAGGCTCAACGACCTGCCGGGCTTCGGCAAGCAGAAGGCCCAGATCTTCCTGGCCCTGCTGGGCAAGCGGCTGGGCGTCCGCCCGCAGGGCTGGCGCGAGGCGGCGGGTTCGTACGGCGAGGAGGGCTCGTACCGCTCGGCGGCGGACATCACGGGCCCGGAGTCGCTGGAGAAGGTGAGAGCGTTCAAACAGGAGATGAAGCGGGCGGCCCCGTAAGGGGCGCGGGGCTGTATCGATTTGCGGCTCCGCCGCGTGGGCGCGACCAGCCACAGCGCGCCCGCAGCCGAAGTACCAGGGACAGTAGTTCCCCGCGCCCCTACGGGGCGAGCCGCTCCACCACGTCCCGCACCCTCCCGGCCCCGTCCTCCTCCGCCATCCGGCGCGACAGCGCCACCGCCGCCGCGCGGTACCCCGGCTCCTCCACGGCAGAGCGCACCGCCGCCGCGAGCCGTTCCTCGGAGAGCCCCGCACGCGAGACCGGGGCCACCGCGGCCCCGACTCCCGCCACGCGCCGTGCCCAGAACGGCTGGTCCGCCGTCACCGGCACCGGCACCGCCGGCACCCCGGCCCGGAGGGCCGCCGCCGTCGTGCCGGCCCCGGCGTGGTGCACGACGGCGGCCACGCGCGGAAAGAGCAGCGCATGCGGCACGTCCCCCACGGCGAAGAGGTCGTCGCCGGAGGGCACATCCGGCAGCTGCACGACCCCCCGCACCCCGGCCCGTCGCAACGCCCCCGCCACCAGTTCGCCCACGCCCTCGGCGGCGCCGGCCATGCTCCCGAAGCCGACGAACACCGGCGGCGGCCCGGCCTGCAGAAAGTCCTCCAGCTCCGCCGGCAGGCCGGAGGACACGTGCGGCCACCAGTTGCCGACGACGTCCAGCCCCTCCCGCCAGTCCGCGGGGCGCGGCAGCAGGGCCGGGCTGTAACCGTGCAGCACCGGCCACCCGGCCCGCTCCCGGCGGGCCCGCTCCGCCCGCGGGCCGTGGCCGGGCGGCAGGCCCAGG